>NZ_PIOG01000107.1:0-1705 GCF_002810545.1 Klebsiella sp. A-Nf5
TCCTGGTAGATGTGAAACAGCAGCCGTTTCCTGGAACTTATGAAACACAAACTCATATGACCGGAAATATAGATGAGTCACTCTCGACAATTTATATTATGGAAATGAATCTTTACCGCAAAACCATGTTGCATACGGTCTGTGTGACCCCCGTTCCATTCACCAAAATGTACACACTTGAAGCCTTTGCATCAGGTAACGCCTGGTCTCCGGTAAAGCGAGAGAACCTCTGTTATTTTGAGACAAAAGGAACAATGAAACCTGCAAGCGAGGGTGGGGAAACAAAGGAGATAAGAATCACTATCCCGGAACGTCCATTTATTGCACAAGAGTATCCCATAGGTTCACCACAAGATCCGTTTGAAAAAAAGAAGATAGAAGCAGAAATTCAGGACAGATTCTACAGTCTCTCATATCCTTCTCAATCAGGAGCGAGCGTGTGCGGTCCTGCTGCATTCTTTTACTGTCTGCAACAAGACCGTCCTGATGTATATGCCCAGGCCGCCAGGGAACTGTGGCGATATGGGAAAACCAAAATCGGTGAACTTGAGATAGAGCCAGGTGAGGGATGTCGCCATCCCTCGGGTCATTTTTATGACAATATCTCTGGCCTTGACTGGATGACGCTGGCTGGTCTGAGGGATTCAGAGAATGCAGTGCTGAGCTTCGATACTCTCGATTCTCCAGTAGCAGGGATCACCATGTGGCCAACTCTGACGACATGGTTTGAAAAAGCAGGTTATGAAAGGGTGTTCAGTAATGTAGGAATCACACAAGCAGGTATTCAAGGGATTCGTGACTTAAATGAATATATTAATAAAGGTTATAAAGTTGTTACCCTTATCAACGATAGTTTATTAAGAGATAGTATGTTCGAGCATACAACCTATCCCACCCACTGGATTGTCTGGAATGGACCTGTGACCCAAGGGAATGACGGTTTTGTAGGATTAAATCTTTTCTCATGGGGAGATGTGTCACAACAAATTAAGTCTCGAAAAGATTTATCTTTCTTCATTCGTCGATTCTTTGGGGGGGTGGTTTTTAAACCACTGGTATAGTTATGATATGCATACGTTCTTTGCTAATCTTATTTCTTCTGTCTATTTCTGGCTGCAAGTTATTAAGCCCAAACGCTGAGTATATCCCAGGTAATGAGGCATTAACAGAAGCACTAGTAGGGAAGCCGTATTTTTTTAAAATTAAGATTCTGGGCGGGCGCGTTATTGGTGGGCCGCAAAGAAAAGTAGGGAGTGTTGTTCCCGATGATGCAGGTATTTCTTTACGTAATTGTAAATTGCCTGAATCGGTAATTACAATGGCCACAACGGATACTACAGATCATAATTGTGTTGAAGTCTATGGTGTCGCAACCAAACCTGGCCCCATAAAAATAACTATTAATGGTGGAATGTATGGAAGCATGATAGCTCCAGCAAGCTATTTCAGTAAAGGCTATCTGCTGAACGTGGTTAAGCCCTGATGAAGAGAGCAGTTTATTTTAGTGGGGTACTGATGATCCCCACCATGTCACACCCGATGGCTGGCATTATGGCCCTGCTGGTGAATATTGTTGTTACCGCCACGGTTTATGCTGTCATCAAAAAAGATATTCCGCGTGATGTGATGGTTACTCATGATCACGAAGAAGAGGATATCGACCTTGATGATATTAAAGTGAGCTAACTTACCCCTGTATTATTTT
>NZ_PIOG01000115.1:0-1877 GCF_002810545.1 Klebsiella sp. A-Nf5
GCGTTTAAGCAGCGGGTTATCGAGAACAGTCAGCGTCCGGCGCCGGTGGAAGGCATTAAGCGTGCGGAGAAATACGAGCAGCGCTGGTTTGATCCCAGCATCCGCCTGACCGAAGACCTGAAGGACAATGAGGGGCGGGTGTTTGCCCGCAAGGGCGAAGTGGTGAACCCGCTTAAAACCGTACCGTTTGTCCAGACCCTGTACTTCATCAATGGTGACGATGCCGACCAGCTGGCCTGGATGAAGCGTCAGGTGCCGGAAACCCTGATGAGCAAAATTATCCTGGTGCGTGGCAGTATCCCGGATACCTCCGCAGCGCTGGACAGCCGGATCTATTTCGACCAGAACGGCGTACTGAGCAAGCGATTTGGCCTGACGGCGGTCCCGGCGCGGGTCACGCCGGCGCCCTCCGGTGAACGGCTGAATATTGAGGTGTTTCCCGTCCGTTGACCCGTACGATTCCGTATTACGATTATTTGTCAGGTGATTATATGACTATTACTGAGATTGCTCTCGCAGCATTAATTGTTGTTCAGTGGCTTACGGTGGTCCGACAAAATAAAGAAATTAACCACCGTCGTGAATGTGAAAGGCTTCTGAAAGAAAGAATAGACGATTATGAAATACAGAAGGGGCGGTATTGTCGGTATGTTGAAGGAAAAGCAAAGTATCTCATCAGCGATATGGAAAAGGATTTGGATGAGCTTTTTCTTTTAAAACCAAATGATGAGGACTCGTTCTGGCGGAAGGTTTACAGGCTGGAGTTTATTTCCAACGTGCTGAAGGAGTTCGCTAAGGGACAGGATTTAAAAAAACAGAAAGAAATAATCGATGGTGTAAACAACATCTGGGAAAAATACAGGGGAAGGGATAATTAATGAGGAAAATATCATTTTTGTTTATCCTCCTGTTTTTTTCATTAGTCCCTCAGGTACATGCAGATCCGTCGTGTGAAGGTCGATTCGTTAACCCGATCACCGATGTGTGCTGGCGCTGCATATTTCCTTTATCACTCGGCAGCGTGCAGGTTGGTAAAGGCGATCTGCCTGATACCAGCAATCCGGGTAGTCCCCTGCAGCTGTGTCCGGCGCCGCCACCGATTTTTGTTCGCCCCGGCCTGGCCATCGGGTACTGGGAGCCGATGGCCATGACGGACGTCAGCCGTTCGCCTGGCTGTATGGTCAATCTGGGGGGCTTCAGTATCAATCTCGGCAAGACCGGTATGGGGACCGCGAGAAAGGACGATAAGCAGGTGAACGGCGCCTTCTATCACGTTCACTGGTACAAGTACCCGCTGACCTACTGGCTGAATATCATCACCTCCGCAGGCTGTCTGGAAGGCGGAGACATGGATATAGCCTATCTGTCCGAGATAGACCCGACCTGGGTGGACAGCAGCCTCACCACCATCCTGAATCCGGAAGCCATCCTGTTTGCCAACCCCATCGCTCAGGGCGCCTGCGCAGCGGATGCGCTGGCCAGTGCATTCCATATGCCACTGGATGTGCTCTTCTGGTGTGGTGGAAGTCACGGCTCACTTTACCCGTTTAACGGCCAGGTCAGTAATGAGTCCAGCCCGCTGCAGTCGTCGGTACTGGTCAGTGAGCGTATGGCCTTCAAGCTCCACCGGCAGGGACAAATTATGGAGAGTATCGGGAAGGACAAGGCAGTCTGTTACGAATATCCCTCCCCGATCATCCCGAAAGAGCGCTGGCGCTATCAGATGGTGAACATGTATCCGGACAGTGGTCAGTGCCATCCGCTTGGACGCAGCGTGATGCGCTGGGAGGCCGGCAAAAATCCACCCAACACCCGCAAGAACTACGGCTATCTGATGTGGCGTAAACGCAATTGTGTCTTTCTCTGACAGGAGTCTC
>NZ_PIOG01000005.1:0-1695 GCF_002810545.1 Klebsiella sp. A-Nf5
CGATGTGATGATGGATGCCAAATACCATGCAAAAGCAAGCGGCGTTGTAAAAGAACGCTGGTGGGAGGTACAGCAGCAGGCTGCTCAGGCGTGGCTGGAGAGGCAAGGGCAGCAGCATGGTTTTTACTTGCTTGAGCCAGAGGCAGATGCTTTGGCTTTGTGGGCTGGTGAGGAATACAGGGAAATGCAGACGCGCTGTGGCTGTGTGCAAGCGTATCAACAGCATCGTTTTGTTCGCCATAATCGGGAAGAACCGATCACGTACAGCAGTGTGGATTTTTGCGGAACACTTTGTGTTACAGACGTTCCGCTTTTCTCCCAGGTGCTGTTCTCTGGCTTAGGTAAGAGTAAAGCGTTGGGTTGTGGGATGCTGATGGTAAAAAGGAGGCGCTAATGAGCTGGCTGCCATTAAATCCGATCCCGCTTAAAGATCGTGTATCGATGATCTTTCTCCAGTATGGGCAAGTTGATGTTATCGATGGGGCATTCGTTTTAATCGATAAAACCGGCGTCCGTACACATATTCCTGTCGGATCGGTGGCCTGTCTGATGTTGGAACCGGGGACGCGTGTTTCTCATGCCGCTGTAAGGCTGGCGGCGACAGTGGGCACGTTGCTGGTATGGGTTGGTGAAGCGGGTGTCCGTCTCTATGCCTCTGGGCAACCAGGTGGTGCCCGAGCCGATAAATTGCTCTATCAGGCAAAGCTGGCCTTAGATGATGAGCTCCGTCTGAAAGTAGTGCGTAGAATGTTCGAGTTGCGTTTTGGTGAGCCAGCGCCAAGCCGACGTTCTGTCGAACAGTTACGCGGCATTGAAGGGAGTCGTGTGCGGGCGACTTACGCATTATTGGCGAAACAGTATGGCGTAAAGTGGCAGGGACGCCGCTACGATCCGAAAGACTGGGAGAAAGGGGATACGGTCAACCAGTGTATTAGTTCGGCGACGGCCTGCCTGTATGGTGTGACGGAGGCAGCAATACTTGCTGCTGGATACGCGCCAGCGATAGGCTTTGTACATACTGGTAAACCACTTTCTTTTGTCTACGATATTGCTGATATCATTAAGTTTGATACCGTCGTGCCAAAAGCATTCGAGATAGCGCGGCGTAATCCAGCCGAGCCCGATCGCGAAGTCCGGCTAGCCTGCAGGGATATTTTCCGCAGTAGCAAAATACTGGCGAAATTAATTCCGCTTATTGACGATGTTCTTGCGGCAGGCGAAATTCAGCCACCCCCACCACCTGAAGATGCACATCCTGTAGCTATCCCACTCCCTGTCTCTTTAGGTGATGCAGGCCATCGGAGTCGTTAACGATGAGTATGTTGGTTGTGGTGACAGAGAATGTTCCTCCGCGACTCCGTGGACGGTTAGCCGTCTGGTTGCTGGAGATTCGCGCTGGTGTGTATGTTGGGGACATCTCAACAAAGACACGAGAAATGATATGGCAACAGGTTTCCGTTCTGGCAGAAGAGGGGAATGTTGTTATGGCTTGGGCGACGAATACCGAATCCGGATTTGAGTTTCAGACATATGGTGTGAATAGACGTATTCCGGTGGATTTGGATGGACTGCGGTTAGTATCTTTCCTTCCTGTTTTAAAACAATGAGTTATATGCTCTTTAATAATGTAAAATTGTTTCTTAATTGTTGGTGAATTGTTTTTCAGTTAAAAGCTATTGATATTGAAGTCTATTT
>NZ_PIOG01000045.1:0-1607 GCF_002810545.1 Klebsiella sp. A-Nf5
TAACAGGAGATAGCAGGCGCCGGGCACCATAATATTGCGGGCGATAACGGTGATAATGGTCGCGGTGGTGATAACAATGCTGCGTGTATAGAGTACGATCCCGGCGGCAAACAGCGCCAGCCCGCCAGAGGCTTTACCCAGCAGACCCAGCGACATCGAGATAGTCTGCGGAATATGGATATCCGCCAGCACGATGATCAGGGCGATCACCGGTGACCAGACCACAGGTTGTTTAATGGCGTTTATCACCCGTGTGCCAAAGGAGATATGCTGGCTTTTATCGCCAGTGGCGACCGACATCAGAATCATTACCAGCGGCAGCTGGAAGACGTTTTGCGTGATGCTGGACACGGTGATCAGCGACGCGCTGACGGTGCCAAATAAAAAGGCCAGCACTGAGGTGCCGATAAACGGGACTGCCGGCGAGCCGATGGCCAGCGCCTGCAGCGTACTGAGGGCGAGGTCGCGTCGAAACAGATAGCGGGCGACCAGTAAGGGAATGACGAAGCTCAGAATCAGCGCCAGGATAATGGCCACCGCAACCGGGCCCATGGTCATGACAATATGTCGCGGCGTCATCACCATATTGCTGAAAATACTCAGCGGTAATGCATAGAGCATCACAATTTTATTGATGTCTCCTGCCTGCTGCCAGTTAAAGTCTTTTCGTTTACCGCTTATATAGCCGATGATGACGGTAATGATAACCGGTAATATAGCGCCTGAAATTAATAGAATATTGTTCTGTGTCATGGTGATATATTCTCATTATAAATTATCTTCGGGTCAGAAATTCGTTTTGCGGTGCGTGGTGAGGTCAATAAATCCGTTTTGCCTGATGCGCGGTAGCTATTTTCGAGCGTGTTGATAGTGACATTTATTCGCTAAAACAGGCCGCAGGGGAAATGTAAAAACCGTTTGTTCAATGAGTAAATATCATGCCAATGAAATTTAAGCAGATTCAGGCGTTTATTACTGTCGCTCACGAAGGCAATATGACCCTGGCCGCGGAGAAGATGGGGATCACTCAGTCGGGACTGAGCCGGCTGTTATTGAGCCTGGAAGCGGACCTGAGTGCGACCTTATTCGAAAGACACAAACACGGTATGGCGTTGAGCGAGTATGGTAGCGCCTTTTTACCCTATGCAATGACGATGCTGAATACCGAACAAAAGGCCCGCGAGGAGATTGCGCTCATCCGCGGCGCCGGGAAAGGTATCCTGCGGATTGGCTGTGTTTCCAGCCTGCTGACCAGCCATTTCATCGATAAGCTGGCGGCTTTCCATCAGCGTCATCCCAAGATCCATCTGCGGATCGTCGACCGCATTGACTCTGAGCTCTTTAAACTCCTGCTGATGCACGACATCGATATCGCCCTCTGCGGCCCCTTAGCGCATGATGAGAAAATCGTGGTGCGCGGTAAAATTAACTGGCAGGACCGGATCTGCATCGTCGCCAGGCAGCACCACCCGCTGCATCAGGCGGCGAACTTATCCCTCGAGGCGATGCTGGACTATCCGTGGATCATGCCGCCGCCGTTAAGTACCCCGATGAGCATCCTGGAGGATATCTTTCGTGCCCATCAGCTACCCTGTCCGCAGCCGGTG
>NZ_PIOG01000070.1:0-1668 GCF_002810545.1 Klebsiella sp. A-Nf5
TGTGGCGGAAATCATTCACAGCCAGACGACGGACAGCGCGACGGGCAAGGTGAATGTGGAAGCCAATGCGATGGCGCACGCGGTGTGGGGAGCGATAGCGGCGGCATCGGGAAATAACAGCGCGCTGGCGGGGGCGGCAGGCGCGGTGAGCGGCGAATTGCTGGGACGCTGGATAGCGGCGGAATATTATCCGGGTGTTAAGACAGAAGAGCTGTCGGAAGAGCAGAAGTCGACGATAAGCGCGCTGAGTACGCTGGCGGCGGGACTGATGGGTGGGCTTAGCGGAGGCAGCAGCGCGGATGCGGTGGCGGGTGCGCAGGCCGGGAAGAATGCGGTGGAGAATAACTCTCTGGCCGGGGATGAATCCCGGAAATCAGTTAAAGAGAGCGCTGAGTGGTGGAAAACTCAGGTCAGGGACAAACTTGGCGAGGGTACGACTTCTTCCATCGCAAACGGTATTATTAACGCCCTTGCAGATACTAGTGATGCAGCATTAGGTTCAGCAGATTATGTTGCGGATGCAGCAATGGCGCTGGCTTCATGTGCTGCGGGCGACAGTTATTGCAGCAGAGCAATGAGCGATCTGGCCGGGAAAAATCAGGCAGTGGCCGATAGTGTTGCCGCGCTGATGAAAAGCGAAACTTGGTCAGCGGTTGCGGATACGGTCAAACAGGCGGCCGGAGGAAATCAGGCTGCGCTGGAAGCCACAGGTGGAATGCTGGCAGGGATTATGTTGCCGGGTAAGAAATTGCCGAACGTTGTTAAGGCAGTTGATCCTACCATTAAAATCGCAACAGGTCAGGCAGTCGGCGCCTTCGAGAAAAGTTTAGTCAGTCTTCCGCCGGGAGAGCGTGTAGCTATTATAAAACAAACAGCTCCAAAGGTAGCCGCAGAGAACGGCATGGTTAAGGATAATCGATTAACTCAAATGAATGGTGGTCGGGAAGTGTATAAAGATCAAGATGGAAACCTTTATGCGCTTGATACGCAACATGCACGATTTGAAGTTCTGACACCGAAAGGGAAGCACTTAGGTGAGGTTGACTTCTCTATGCAAAAGATACCTAACAGCCAAGATAAATCGGGCGGTCACAATTTGAAGGTGAAATAATGAGATTGGTTGATTATAAAAATGAGTCTATCAAGAGAGGTTCGGTTTTTAGATTACCGGCGGTTTGGCCTTATGAGTCATGGGTAGATTTTATGGTTATCGATCTTTTTGATACTCATGGTCTAGTTGTGTCTACTGGCTATAAAGCAGGTTTAATATTAATAGCATTGCCTGCTGAAAGTTGTTCGAAGGAAGGTAGAGCTTTAAGTACAACATGGGTTATCAACAACTGGGCAAAATGGATCTATCCAGAATGTAATGTTGAAGACGTTCATATCCTGGAAGAATATGTAGCAACGCCCATTGAGTAAAAGATCCCGGCCCCAGCGCCGGGATCGAGTTATCGGCGGTTATCCGCGATGGCGCGAATCAGCAGCAGGACGTGACGGGGTTAAGCCGGGATGCGGCGCATGCGAACCAGACGCTGAGTCCGATATTTGATAAGGAGAAAGAGCAGAACCGGCTGGCGACGGCGCAGAAGACAGGTGAAATCGGGCGCCAGGTGAGTGATGTGCTGGTGACGCAGGGCAAGCTGAACGCGCAGGCGGCGCAGAGCG
>NZ_PIOG01000040.1:0-106084 GCF_002810545.1 Klebsiella sp. A-Nf5
CGTGGTCCCAGGCAGATCACCTGACAGATGACGCAGGTGGGACCGTGGTCCCAGGCAGATCACCTGACAGATGACGCAGGTGGGACCGTGGCCCCAGGCAGATAACCTGACCGACGACGCAGGTGGGACCGTGGTCCCAGGCAGATAACCTGACCGATGACGCAGGTGGGACCGTGGTCCCAGGCAGATTACCTGACCGACGACGCAGGTGGGACCGTGGTCCCAGGCAGATCACCTGACAGATGACGCAGGTGGGACCGTGGTCCCAGGCAGATAACCTGACAGATGACGCAGGTGGGACCGTGGTCCCAGGCAGATTACCTGACCGATGACGCAGGTGGGACCGTGGTCCCAGGCAGATAACCTGACCGATGACGCAGGTGGGACCGTGGTCCCAGGCAGATAACCTGACCGACGACGCAGGTGGGATCGTGGTCCCAGAGAGAATATTCAGGCCAGTTATGTTTTCTGGCCTGTGAGAAAGGAAATGAAGTAAAGGGAGATAACCGTAGACTAAAGCGTGTCCGCATTAGACTCCTGGTTTCTCAAGCTCCTTAAGAATGGCTTCTATTTTCTCTATACACTCCGCAGGAATGCGGGACCTATCTAGGTTAAGCACCATTTTATCGCCCTTATACAATGCTGTTGCCCCTGGAGCAAACTGATGACGTGAGCTCAGATTAACTCTTGATGCGCGAGATTGTTTCAGTACGGATGTTAAAAGACTAATGACCTCTTCAGCTTCAAAGATTAGTCCCGCTTTCTTCTGATCGTGGAGAGTCTCAGCCTGCTGCTTCAGTAATTCTTCTTTATCTGCAAAAGCCTTCTGAAGGGCTTCACCTGACCGGGCAGACAGTTCTCCAGGATGTGCAAACAGGGCAACAACTGATTTAGGCAGTTTGGCCGTATTGATACAGCGGGTAATGATCTTACGAGAGATGTTTTCCGCATCGGCAAGCGCAGAAATATTTCCAGCAAACTCATTCTGCAGCCGGCTTGTATAACGCAGGCCACGTTCATAAGCACTCGTCGGCCGATAATCGTTACCCAGCCGGGACAATGCAGCCATCTGCTCGTCGTCCAGTTCACCAACCAGAATGCGATAATCACTTTCCGTCAGGATTGCGGCTTTACGGCGACGGCTGCCGTCTGCAATTTCTATGACATCAGAAACCCGGCGGCCGAAAGCTGGAGTCTGCTGACCGGTCAGTAAAAATGAAGGTATGAGATCATCCAGAGCATCTTCGGTAAGTAGTTCCTGATCACGCTCATTTCCTGACCATACGCGTGAGGCGCTCTCAACAGAGTCTCCCCGGAGCACCTCAAGGGTAAATTTTACTTCCCGTCCACATACCGGAAGAGAGATAGCATTACCGCGGGCCATAGCACCCACGCGCGCAATTAATGAATCCACCATCGGCGCGGCCGGCGCCGGTGATGAAGTATCTTCAGTCGATTGAGTATGTGTGGTATGCCTTGGAATGACAGGGGCACGCTTCATTATCTAATCTCCCAGCGTGGTTTAATCAGACGATCAAAAATCTCATTACAAACAGGTTCCCAGATTGAAAGTGCGTTTCGCCATGCGCCGGTCGAAGAACGTTGATCAATCGCCTGTTCGAAAACGGTTCTCATGCGGATCTGGCCTTTACCAACTTCATCGGTTTCACGTACCACATTTTTAAGAACCATGCTTCCCCATGCATCGCGAATTTGTTCTTCCATCCACGGTGACTGCGAACCATTGTTATTACTGTATTTGGTAAGCAGAATACGGACATCCGGCTCAAAGCCTTTAAGATCCACATTCCTGAGCAGATCACGAAGCATATCGAAGAACTGCAGTGCAGAAGTGTAATCGAACAGCTCTGCCGGGGTGGGAACAATCAGCACATCAGCAGCGCATACGACATTGATCGTGCCAATACCGAGGTTCGGGGCGCTGTCGATAACAATCACGTCATAGTCATGAGCAACCGTTTCAATGGCAAGGCGGAGCATCAGGTGCGGGTCAGTGGGCAGTTTTCCTTCATCAAATTTGCCCATTAGCTCAGTTTCAATGCGATGCAGTGCCAGGCAGGACGGAATGATATCAAGGCCAGGCCAGCAGGTGGGTTTTATCGCATAACTGGCGTCATCCTTTTCACCAAGATAAAAGGGCAGGAGAGTATCTTCCGCGTGTATATGAAGATCGGGCACCCATCCGTGATACATCGAAGCTGTGCCCTGAGGATCATTACCCTCGACAAGCAGAACGCGTAATCCTTTTAGGGCCAGGTCCTGAGCCAGGTGAACAGAAACGGAGGTTTTGTAAACTCCCCCTTTATGAGCGGCAACCCCGATCACCGGTGGGAAAGCATCTTCTGCACGCCGCAGTCGGGTACCGAACACGTCCCGCATATGATTGATTTGTTCGATGGTATAACCAACACGCTGTTCAACTCTGCCACGGGTTTCCATATCCGGGTGGGGTAACCGGCCGGCTTTCTCTGCATCCCTGATTGCCTGAGAAGAAACGCCAACCAGATCCGCCGCTTCACCTATTCTCCAGCGGCGTGTGATCTTCCTGGCTTCCGGACTGTCGTCATTAAACTGCGCAATGGCAATAGCCTTCGTCATCTCATGTCCAGCAGAAATGCACTGGTTAAGTGTGTCCATCAGTCCCATTCTGAGCATCCTTTAATCATCGCTTTGCATTATTTTATTAAATCTTGAAATTTTTTGCAAAGCAACAATAAAATCGCAAAGTCATCTAAAAATTGCAAAGTTGACGGTAATGAAGGCAGTAAACCAGAGAAAAGGGAGTAAATCACATACCGCAGTCAATATTTCTCACTGCCGCTCGCCGCAGTAAGCGATCTCACGTAGTGAGAACGCGGCGAGGAAGCGGAAAAGTACAGAGGCAGCACAAAGCACGAACGCTACGATGCCTGCGACTTCTCCGGATCAGTCTCTCTTCATGAAATTGACTGTAATATGTAAAAAATTGACTATGGTATGAAGCTAAAAAGCTGAAGGCTGGTTAACAGCAGAAGAAGATTCTACATACCGCAATCAAGATTTAATGTTGAATCAGGGAGCGTTACACATATGGCATTCTGGTTATCCTTGCAGGACCCTGAAAGTAGTGTGGAAGACAGGCCGGGGATGAGCGTTATTCATTGCTTCGATCCAGTAATTGATCCCAAAGAGATCATATTGAGATCCTAAAGAGATCCCCGGATCGCTGCAGCAGGCGTAGTAACTGGCCTGAACGTCATACTGGATCGACTGTGGAATGTAAAATGTTGACTGATGTATGCAAAATCTAATACTGTGATATGCAACGGTATTTACTGAGGTATGTATATCCGTTGACTGCGATACGTATAACGACATTCTTTTGTGGATAACCGTTGAGGATCAAGATGACGAGCGAAAATAACAGCTTACCTCTCAATCTTCAGGAAGTGGACAAGACAACCGGCGAAGTTGTTAAGCTGGATGTCAACAGTACCAGTACTGTGCAGCCGGTAGCGCTCATGAGGCTCGGTCTCTTCGTTCCAACCCTGAAATCAACCTCCAGGAGTAAGGCAAACCGGAAAAACGTCACAGATGCCACTGAGGAGCTTGTACAGCTGTCCATTGCTAAAAGCGAAGGGTACACCGACGTTAAGATCACCGGTTCGCGTCTTGATATGGACACGGATTTTAAAGTGTGGCTCGGGATCATTCGCTCCATGTCAGAGTATGGGGTAAAAAGTGACACCCTGGAACTGTCGTTCGTTGAATTCGTTAAGATGTGTGGATTTGACTCCCGGCGCTCAAACAAGAAAATGCGCGATCGCATCAGTAATTCCCTGTTTAAACTCGCCTCGGTTACCCTGAAATTCCAGAGCGAGACCAAAGGATGGACCACCCATCTGGTGCAGTCAGCCTATTATGACATCAACGAGGATATCGTGGAGATCAAGGCTGAACCCAAGCTCTTTGAGCTTTACCACATGGACAGGCGGGTACTGCTTCGGCTGAAAGCGATTGACGCCCTGCAGCGGAAGGAATCGGCCCAGGCACTGTATACCTACATCGAGAGCCTTCCCCAGAACCCCGCACCTATCTCCATGAAACGTATGCGGGACAGGCTGAATCTCACCTCAAATGTCTATACGCAGAACCACACGGTCCGAAAGGCGATGGAGCAGCTGCGGGATATCGGCTATCTGGATTACACCGAGTTTAAACGTGGCCGGGCGACTTACTTCAGTGTGCATTATCGCAATCCCAAACTCATCAGTGGGACGGTGAAGGTACCGCGCAGGGAGGAAGAGGAGCAGGCGCCGGAGCAGAATTATGACGAAGTCATTAAGGCACTGAAGGCTGCAGGCATCGATCCTCAGAAACTTGCTGAAGCGCTCTCGGCGATGAAGCCGGAAAATTGACTGCGATACGCATTACCATGACTGTCGTATGCATAAGCGATTAGTTATTGACTGTGATATGCATCACGCATACCACAGTCAATATTCGCTCTCTTTCCTGCATGTGAATAACGGACAATATTGACTGAAGTATGTTATTTCTGGCCAGAATATGCTGATATTGACTGCGGTATGTAAGTTTGACGGGGATGTTACCCGGCCAGCTGAGTACTCTCCATATGACTGCATCCCACAGTCAATATTTGAGTACATCCCCGGTCCGCACTGAATGAAACTGCTCAGCAAAGCATTGATCCCCGTATTGCCGCTAAAACCAGTCCTCCGAAGTTCGCTAATCCTGTCGTACCCGCGGTCCGCCTGCAATCGTAAAGAGAAAGCCCATGGCTGTCAGAACCGCCCCGGGACGCAGTCACTGACTATATGTTCGTACTGAATAACGACCAGGCTTGCCGGGTTTGAAAGGCCCCTCAGGTATTTACACTGTAACCTGCTCGCTCAGGACTCCTGCTGATATCCGGATCACAGTAATTTTTATTGTCTGCGGTATGAAGATGTCAGTTGATCACCTGAAGACCGGGCCTGCTTAATGCGGATGATGTCATGGTGCGATATGAAGGTGAGGGGGGACTGGATGCGGTATTAGCCCAGACCCGAACAGAAATGATGTCCGGGTCAACCGGATAAGCGTCACGCTTCTGCGTCCGGCACGTTGAGCCTCACCCGGGAGCGGAGCGAGTCCTTTCACGTAGCGGCAAAAGCTCCGGCCGCCTGCCCGACAATCTCAGCCGGCGGGTGGCAGGGAACGAAGGATCTCCGCGGCATCTCGACCGTCACCGGTAAAGGGAACGGCCAGGGTGGCTGCCATGTCCAGCGCAAATACCCGGGTATAGACTTCCATCGAGCGCGGATCCTTATGCCCGGCCAGTGCCTGGATAACCTTCCTTGGCTGCCGGTGATAAAGCATGTGCATGATATAGCTGTGCCGGAAAGTATGCGGCGTTACCGGAATCGAAAAATGCACGCCATCAGCTTCAGCCCGCTTCACCGCTTGTTTCAGCCAGTTGCGCATTGTCTCATCCGTGACCGGCCATAACGGCTCCCGCCGGCGGGGGCGGGTGGTCACCATCCAGCTCTCCATCTGACGCACAAAACTGACATCCGTCAGCGGCACCAGGCGCACTTCATCTTTTGGCGGCCGCCCACGACGCGCGCGCACTTTCTCCGACAGCACCCGCACAAAAGGGCGCAGACCATCCAGGTCGAAGGATTCCGGGGTGAGTGTCCGGGCTTCACCGATACGGATCCCGGTATTCCACATGGTGGCGAACAACATGTGGTGACGCTGGTCCGGCATATACCAGAGGAGGGCGCTCACTTCCGGTGCCAGGAGGTAAGCCGGCGTGGCTCCTGTTGAGGTGGCCATCCGCCGGAGTGCCACCGCGGTCGCAAAATCAACGCCCGGGGCGATCGGCAATAACGAAACGCGTTCTGGTGAATTCTGCAGGGGAATAATGTTGTTCATCGGCTATTTTTCACGTAGCGCACGCACTGGTCATGGATACAGTTATTCTGGCCTGAAAGGCCCGATCCTGCCATCACAATAAATCGCAGCGCGCGGATCCTTTTATTGTCTTATCCCGCATTATTGCGGGTAAAACCAAATGCGTAAAGGATCCTTTTTCAGCGCCGAACCACGCTGAAGTCAGTCATGACGCGGGCTGAGGGCCGTTTTACGGTGTTTGGGAGAATTGGGGTAATGCCAGGGTAAACAGGATCGAACCAAAAAGGGAAGGGAGAAGAGAAGGGGAGGATGCGCTACGTGAATTCTGACCTGGTACACCCCTGTAACCCTGTCAGTTTTCACGCAGCGCAATGTAGTTACTGACCAGTGCCAGTTAAGATGACGGCCTGCATCCTGATGCTGACTTAATATACGGATAATAATAATTTCAGTATCAGTCTGCAGAAAATAAAGCATATGTCATTCAACGGGGAGTGACAATATGTATTCGCCAGTTCAGGGCGGGGAGCACAGATATTATGATCACTTAAAACCAAAAAAATGCCGGAGAGCTGATTAATATATCTGTCGGCCTACTCCTCTCCGAAATGGTGGTACCCGTAATACCAGATATCCTCAAGATCCTGGTTGGCTTCAGGTATGAGTTTAACAGTTTTCACCAGCAGGTCCCGGACCCATGCGTGCAGACACTCCTGCGTCAGTTCTTTTTTGCCAGCACATCCGCATGGCCTTATCGAGGCTCAGACCGGCAACCAGCTTCTTCGATCTGAGATTCTCTTCCTCAAGCTGCCGCATGTGTTTCAGCTCCGAAGGAGAAATCCCCCTGTATTTCTTGCGCCATGTATAGAACGTGGCATCGGAAATACCCAGCTTACGGCAGACTTCCGGCACGGACGACCAAGTTCAGCCTGCTTCAGGGCAAAAATAATCTGCTCTTCGGTGAATCGTGATTTTTTCATCGGCACCACCTCCGTTCAGGGAGTGTAGATCTTGCCGGCATTCTGTTTCTGAATAGTGCAGGATTTCGGGTTAGGGTCAGGTACTATAAGTTGAAAATTTTATGAAAAAGCAAAGAAAACGCTATTAATAAGAGAGTCTATTGCTACGTATTAAAGAGAGGTGTAAGATTAAATCCCAAACAATTATTGCTAGTAGGTGGTGGGATTATGAACAATATTGATGAAATAATTTCGCTTTATCATAATTATGGTTTCGATTACAGGCAAGATTTTTCGGATGAAAACAATTTAGTATTTACAATTACTCAAGGTGTTTTTGATAATGCGATCATAGTTTCAACTGAGCCCTCAAATAGTGACGATATCAAAGAAGAACTGTCTTCTTTAGGTTATCACGTGAACCTTGAGCATTTTACATCATTAAATAATATTGAAAAAAATCTATTTAAAGGTTTTTTTTCTGTTAAAAGGACAAAAGCAAATTTTGAACGAGATTATAATTTACATATATCAAATATAACTAAATCCTTTCCTACAGCTAATATCGCTTATGAATATATTCAGTCTCCTTACCATAAGGATGGGGAATATTTCGAAAATGAAGTGGATATCTTAAGTGATATTAGATCTGACATAAATACAAATGGGCCAAAACTTATTCTTATTGAGGCTCCTGCGGGGTTTGGGAAAACGTGCACGGCGTACGAAATAGGGAGAATCCTTTCTGAGCAAGATGATGAACATCTTGTTTTATTTGCTGAACTTTCTCGTGACAGACATGCTAAAATATTCAACCACGTTCTACAAAGAGAGCTTGCTCGTTCCTTCCCTGCAGTGCCCCCCATGTTAGTAAATAAAGAAATAAAGAAATAAAGAATGGAAAAATCACAGTAATATTAGATGGTTTTGACGAGCTACTTAATGAAAGAGAAGATGAGAAATTCCAATTTGAAAAGTCTCAAGCCATGCTCGAAACTATTGGAAAGATGTTGGAAAATAATGCAAAGATTATATTAACAACAAGGAAGACTGCAATTTTACAAGGTGATGATTTTGATGAGTGGATTGGTGAGAACTCTACAAATTTTGAATTTATGCGGTATACACTTAAGGAGCCCTCAGCAAAAAACTGGTTAAGTCTTGAAAGATATTCTATGCTTAACAGGCTAAATATTAATATTAAAAACCTTTCAAATCCAGTTTTACTGACTTTTTTGAAATTCATTCCGAGCGAACAATTTAATGAAGTAATTAGCATGCCGGATGAGATTGTTCACAAATATTTTAATCTTATATTGTATCGTGAAAAAGAAAGACAGAATTTGAAGCTTGAGGTTAATGAACAATCTGCGCTTCTTACTCGATTAGCAAGACATATGATTAAGCTTAATTATACCAAGACATCAAAGGAGTCATTAATAAACTACATTTCCTATGATGAGCTTGAATTAATCGAAGAGTGTCGAAGTCGATATGAACATGATTTGAGGCCTACATTTGAAGAGATGATCGAAAAATTGTCAAATCATGCTTTACTTGATAGGTCAGGTATTGATGAGAAAATTGGGTTTGTTAATAACTTTGTTTTAGGGCATTTTGTTGGCACTGATATAATAAATACTGACGAAGAGTGGCTTGCTGATAGTATTTTTATTGATGCGGTTATTAACGCATTTTCCTCCAGAACCTTACAAACCAGAGAGTTTGTCTGGAATAGATTGAAAGATAGTCTCATACTACTTTCAGATGAGGAAAAGGTTGTATTTGAGCAGACTTTACTTGATAGAGTATCAGGTGGTTACAAGAACTCACAATTCAAAGAGATAAATTTTGAATCAAGTAATCTATTCATTAATGGTGGTGTCCATTCATCTTTCTTTTATGATTGTACTTTCATTAACTGTTCTATTGACTTGGAATGTTTTAAAAACAACACCTTCATTTCTTGCTCATTTTATAATTGCCATGTGCATGGTGATTATAACTCAAATGAGTTTATATCACCTGTCATGGATGAATCATCGAGGTTATCTTTGTCATCATGTTTGATGATGGCCTCAACGAACCAGCCAGTGGTTACAGAGGAAAATCAGTTAAAAGCATATGTACTTGAAAAATTCTGGCCTATTGGTCGGGAAACGATTGTATTCGCCCACAGGCCGTTGTTCATTTTTTACAGAGGAAGTAATTACTCCGCGCAAGAAATTAGTAACACTATAGACGAATTCAGGAAGGAAGGCGTTATCATTTCTGCGAAAAGAAAAAACTGGGTAGGTTTAGAATTCTCTGGACAAAATATGCAAATCATCAAAGATATTTTGGGGCGCTAAAAATGAACAATAATCAATTATTAAACCTTATTGCACTAATCGAGAGAACTATAGATTCACTCGGCATTATGTATAGAATTTTCTATAGAGAAAAGTCTTTATACTCATTAGAGTCAAAAATAAAGAATAATCCCGGCAAGTATAATTGCATGAAAAAAATACAAGATATTGTTGGTGTTCGAATAGCATTGTATTTTATTGATGATATTGAAATACTTAAAAATGCCCTAGTGAAAAAATTTATATTTATTGAGAAAGACTCACAAATAGACAAGCCAGCAATCGAAACATTTTCTGCAATACGTTGCAATTTGATTTTCAAGCTACCAGATTCATATTATTTTTCCTCATTCGTTCCAGAAAGTTTACTAGAAGTTATCGATGATACATTTGAGTTGCAAATACGAACAGTTCTATCTGAGGGGTGGCATGAGGTAGATCATGATTTAAGATTTAAATGCAAAAGTGACTGGGTTGGATTAGACAAGGAAAACAGAGCTTTTAATGGTGTCTATGCTACTTTAGAAACCAGCGAATGGACACTCCTCAAACTTTTTGATGAACTAGCTTATACACATTATAAAAATAAAAACATCAAAGCAATGTTAATAAATAAGTTTAGATTAAAATTAAAACCATCGGCGAAAGATGATGAAGTTATAAATTACTTGAGTAATAACCCTAAGTTGATAAAACCAATGTACAGATATGAGAGGGAAAAGATGATATTAAATCTATCACTTCGGCCGAAATTACCCCTAAATTTAGCGAATTTAGTTTTTATAATGAATTTGGATTCAATAAATGATATCGGTTTATTCGAGCATATGCCGTCACTGTTGCAAAGTTGGTGGAATAGTAGAGCGTAATAGGTTGCGAAAACTTTAATTTGATCTCCTCCCTGAAAACAGTGCCAGGCTAAACTGAAGTCTCCGGTCTTTCTTCCATCTCACAGAGAGGCACATCGCCATGAAAAAGACCCGCTATACCGAAGAACAGATAGCATTTGCGCTGAAACAGGCCGAAACCGGCACTCGGGTGGAGGAAGTCTGCAGAAAGATGGGCATTTCTGAAGCCACATTTTACAACTGGAAGAAAAAGTTTGGCGGCATGGGTGTGACAGAGCTGCGCCGCCTGCGCCAGCTTGAGGAAGAGAATCAGCGTCTGAAACGTCTGGTGGCCGATTTAAGTCTGGACAAGGAGATGCTGCAGGAAGTTATTAAAAAAAAGTTCTGAGGCCAGCTCAGAAGCGTCAGGCGGTGCATTTTCTGCGGGAGGCTTACCGTATCAGTGTCCGACGGGGATGCGGACTGCTGATGCAGAGCAGAACCGTTTACCACTGGCAGAGCCGGCGGGATGATCGGGCGATAACCCTGCGTATCCGGGAAATAGCGGAAACCCGGATCCGCTACGGTTGTCCGCGTATTCATATTCAGCTGCGGCGGGAAGGCTGGCCTGTTAACCACAAGAAAACACACCGGATTTACTGTCTGGAAGGCCTCAACCTGCGCAAAAAGCGCCCCCGCAGGCATGTCAGTGCAGCACATCGTCAGCAACGTCCGGTCCTGACCGGTGTCGATCAGTGCTGGAGTATGGATTTCGTGTCGGATAACCTGTTTAACGGACGACGTTTCCGGGCGCTGACTGTAGTGGATAATTTTAGTCGGGAGTGTGTGGCGATCCATGCCGGAAAGTCGCTGAAAGGTGAGGATGTGGTCGGTGTGATGGAAAGGTTGCGGGTGCCGGGCAAGCGCCTGCCGGTACGTATTCAGACAGATAACGGCAGCGAATTTATCTCGAAAAGTCTGGATAAATGGGCGTATGAGCACGGTGTTACAATGGACTTCTCCCGCCCCGGAAAACCAACGGATAACCCGTTTATTGAATCATTTAACGGCAGTCTGCGGGATGAATGCCTGAACATTCACTGGTTTCTCTCGCTGGAAGATGCGCAGGACAAACTCGACAACTGGCGCAGGGAATATAATCATGAGAGAACGCATTCATCATTAAATGACATGACTCCGGCTGAATTCATCCGAAGTCTCCGGAAAGACGAAGATCTCTGATTTAGCACTGCACTGAATTTGGGCCAGGGTCAGTCAGGCGGAGGCCTTGAATGGACTCCGTTGTATGTGTGGGGATGGATAAATGATAACAGGAAAAGAAGTGTCTCGTGCAGGATTTGAAGGCCCGGCGAAGAGGCCTGATGAGGATCGCTACGGGTTTACGTTAATTGCAGCAGGTCTGGCACAGAGCATCTGTGCGCTCGACGAGAATATCAGCACCGTGATTGGTATTGAGGGGCGATGGGGGGCAGGAAAAACCACACTGTTGAATTTCCTGTCAGAACAGCTGAGAGTCAGAGTACCAAGCAGTACACAGATTATTCCTTTTACTCCGTGGCTCAATTCACCCGATGAAAGCCCGGTAACCGCATTGCTTCTGACGATCGCTGCCAGGCTCAACAAGCTGGATACTTCTGTTGGTGCTCATGTCGGGAAAATTTCTCCTCTGGCGGAAAATATACTGGTCTACGCTCAGCAGACATCCCGCAGATTCGCGCCGCTGACGCGTTTTGCTGGTAAGTTTGTCCCCGGAGGGGAGTTTGTTGCTGACGTAATGGATACCCTGTCGGATACTGACCTAAGCTGGCGAGGGAAAACAGCATCAGAACTCCGCATTGATATCGAAAACAAAATAACCGAGCTTGGCGTCAGCTTTATCGTGGTGATCGATGATCTGGACAGACTTGAACCGGCTCAGGCGGTGGAAATACTGCGCATGGTGCGTTCGGTGGCTGATTTTTCTCGCTTCCGGTACGTCATGTGCTATGACCGTGATGTGCATGGCTCATGCAGTGGAGAGTAGCCTTGGTGTTCAGAACGGAGCGCTGTATCTACAGAAAATTGTCCCTCTGTCATTCTGTCTTCCAAGGCCGGAAGGTTTTGATTTAAGACGTGAATTCCGTGAAGGTGCACTGGCTCTCTGGAAGGAGGTCAATGAAGGCGAGCCGGAGAAAGAGCTCCTGCAGACTTTGGCTGGTTATACCATGATTTACGGCGAAGCCCTGTCCACTCCACGGGAAGTGAATCAGGCCCTAAACGGAGTCCGTTTCCGTTATTCCGGACTACGGGATTATATTTTTTTCCCGGATCTGTGCCTCATTCAGTTACTTGTAACCGTCAATCCTGCACTCGCAACCTGGGTCGAGCATTACCTGACGGAATGGTCGATAGTGGAGAATCGTGACGGGGATGTTTCGGATGAGGATCAGGTCGCCCTGGCCGAAAACCTGAGGCAGGCCTTAAGACACTTTGGTTCCATCCAAGCGAGACATATCTATGAATTACATGACTGGCTGCCTGGCATCGAGGGATTTGATGATAAAACACTTAGACTGTTTAGCTCCGAGGCCAGAAGCAATTCGGAACGAGCTAATGCGCAGCGTAGATTAGGAAGCCCGGTTTACTGGAGGTTCTATTTTTCCTTCTCAGCTCCGCAGAACGTGATGTCTGATGCTGATATTAAGGACTTACTTACTCTCGCGGCCAGCAACTATACTGCGCTGGAGAGACGGCTGCTTAACAGCATAACAGCAAATGGGGTGTCATCCCGGACCTGGTTTGAACATATACTGACCCGACTAACTCCAGTTATGACAAAAAGCGCGGGATCTCATGCGCAGAAGAATCTTCTGCAGTTTCTGTTCCGCTGTAGTGATTCTATCATTCCCTTTTACCGTGAAAGGGATTTGTTTTTTCGCCCGGAAGAACTTGGTTTATATACCCTCGCATCTCAGCTCATTACTCAGCTGAAGAAAAGACAGCCTGCTTTGGCGATGTCTTACATCAGTCGACTTTTCCGCGATGCCAGGGCTTTTGCCTGGGCAACCTGCTATTTGAGTGTTATTTCCCGGCAGGGAGATGGTGACCCCGTAACCAGAGAAGAGCTGTCTCACCTGTGTCTGATGATGAAAATTCGGCTTGAAGATGATGACGTTCGACATGCGCAGGCTCAAATATCTCATTTGTCAGGCTTTCTTAACGCATGGCGGGACGTCATCGGTCTGGAAGAAATGAGGGCCTGGGTTCGTGAGGCTATTCTTGACGACAGGGCGTTTCTGCAAATGTTATTGAACCTGAGGACAGCTGTCAGTAGCAGCAACCTTGGAACTTACCTGCGCCTCAACATGGAGGCTCTTCAGAACGTATTTGGTATTACCGGAGTGGAGAAAAGACTGGATCATATTAAAAATGTAGGTGAGGATACGCTGCAAAAGATGGTCGCTGAAGTTGAAAACGCAATGAAACTGAACAATGAATGACTGTAGGGACCGTTTAATAGCGGTTTCGGAACTGATGAAAGAATCGGTACTCAACATCCCGTTTCCGGGACTTGTCATGTTTCCTGCTCCCATAAATTCAACACCCTGAGACAGGGGATCGAAACCGCCCTGCATATCAGCTGTGAGCTGGCGGCGGCGGCCCTCGAAAACCAACTGACGTTCGACGAATTCTATGTCCGCCGCGAGCTGCGTGTGCAGGCCGAAACCAGCTGGGCCGACGCTGCCGCACAGTGTCTGGGGAGTCTGAGACCAGATATCGAGGCGCTGAGCGCCGAATTTCTGCTGCGTCCGCTGGCCTCGCAGGCATTCCCCCTGGAACGGTATCCGGCAGAGTGTCTGGCACAGATCTGCACGCCGGCTCGCCTGAAAAAGCTGCTGCCGCTGGCAGTCCGTCAGCGCCGCCACACGCCGGAGCAGCGGGACCGGTTCGCCCAAGAAACCGGCCAGCTAATGCCGGATCTGATCCGCAAAATCCTGGCCGGCGGACTCTTGGTCGAACTCTGGCTGGCCGGCAACCAGACGGCACAGGCAGACGCCAGCAGCCTGCCCGGTCCCCGGTTTGCACTGACCGTGGGGGATGGACGATTTCTCCAGACCTATGACTGGATCACATTCTCGTGCCTGTGGCGCCTGTTCCGTGCCCGCTCAGCCGCAGATCAGTATCACGCCCGCAGCTGGCAGAGTCCGGTCGCCGGGATATATTTCCCCGAGGCCGATAACGCGCAGGTTGTGATGACTCTGGGCGGTCTGAGGCTGTTTCTGACCAGGCAGGAATACACCGCGTTCGAAACCGAGTTTCTGGCGCTGGTTTCAACCCCGGACGTCGCGCCAGTACTGGAGCGTTTGAGGATATTGTTCGGGGATCTGTAGCCATCACTGATGGCTGTGAGAAAATGGGAAAAGCCACCCCGCGGGATGGCTTTTCAGGCGTATTACCCGGGATTTACCTGCGTAAGGGACAACACTGAGACCGGGCGGCATTCTTTTGCCTCCCATGACGGCAGTGCTGTATTATCGGGTGGAAGAACCGTCCGCAGCAGGGCGTGACGTGCCAGTCCTCTCTTTCCGTACAGCCCGACTGTACTGCCAGGTGGAAGCCAGGCATACCAGTAAAACCGGTATCATCATCAGACCCAGCAGCTTCCATCCCAGCAGGGTCAGCATCACGCCTGCTCCGGATGTGGCTATCGCGGAGAAAACAAAACGGCTGGTTTCTGCCAGACCCTGCGCTTTTTTTCGCTCATTATCACGGTAGGACAGACTGAGCAGCGTCGAACCGCCAACAAACATAAAGTTCCATCCTACCCCGACCAGAAGCAGACTTAAGCTGTATGCCAGCATCGTTTCTCCGGTCAGGTTTACCGCAATAGCGGCCAGGTTAAGCGCAATCCCCGCATACAACAAAACGGTGAGACCCACTTTTCGTATCAGGAGACCGGTAAACAGTGAAGGGACATACATCCCCAGAAGATGCAACTGAATGACCAGTGCACCATCATTCATCGAGTGATGGTGCGTAACGGAGAGCGGGGCCGCCGTCATAAGAAAAAGCATGATGAAGGAGCCAATAACCAGATGAAACCAGGCCGTACGATAATCCGGACGTTTCATTAACTCCCGGCTGGTTGGCGATACTCCCTGGATCGCCCGGGTATCCGGGGAAGGGGAGTAACTTTTTGAACGCTCAAGGAACAGAGCCAGGTTAAACGCAGACAGAATACCCAGCCCTGCCACAACGAGATAAACACCGGCAAAGCGCGGGAGTCCGGGGATATCCCGCGCAATAATCGTCAGCAATGGCCCGAGGATTGCTGCCACAACACCGCCAATCATAACCAGAGAGATTGACTGCCCTTTCACTTCAGGTGGGGAGTGATCGGCAGCAACCAGACGATAGTACTGGCTGAAAGCCTGATAGACCCCCACCAGAAAGCAGCCGGTGCAAAAGAGTATAAAACTGCTCTTCAGCACAGCGAGGAAAGACAGTAATCCGCCTGCGCTACCGCATAAAGAGCCCAGAATAAACGCGAGTTTTTCGTTTCCCCGACCAATCATGCCGGCCGCAAACAGACTCGAGAACGCACCGGCGACCGTGATAAGTGCAAACGGAACCGTGGCCAGTTCATCAGTCGGTGCCAGCTGATAGCCCACCAGGGTGGCAATGGTCAGGTCAACAGACACGGCACAGGTAAAAAACAAATTACTGACAGCAAGTATCACAGGGATCCTGCCAGGAATATATCGCATGGTGCCCTCCTACAGGGATGAACTCAACGACAGTAAAGCGAAAGAATCATCGGTTAAACGCTGCGTTAACTGTTCCAGACTGATGCCGGGAGGGACAAAAAAAAGGGGACACTGCTCACGTCCGGTCGGACTGACTCCGGTATATCCGGCTGCGCGAACCTCTCTTTCCAGACGGACATCCAGCAGAAACCCGTTTTGTGTTGGTTCCAGAACAGCCACACCATGCCAGGGGACCCGGGAGGAGGAAGGCGATATCTGCACAGAGTAATGCCCGTGTTTCTCATCTTTACGGTGTATCGACATGCGCAGGGTTTCAGGGAACAGGGAACGCACGTCATCGAACCCGGTCGTATTTTTACCTGCAGTATTGCTTTCATAGGCTGCAACGTATCTGGCAACCGCCTGCAGCACCTGATTCAGGATCACCCGTCTTAATAACTCGACATCTTCTTTCTGAGGGGTATAGATATTATTCATGAAATGACAGTAAAACTCGCCGTACTCAAGCGACTGCTCCCGGGCATACGTTTCAAGGAGAGGGTAGGGTAGTGCAAAGAGAAGCGGTTCAAACAACTGCTGAAGGCGGGGATCCTGCTCACGCAAAGTCGTAAGAAAAGCCCCCCTTCCTTCTGCCTGGTACAACCCTTCAGAATCACTGACACACGCCATCAAAGCATTAAGTTTGGTGGTGTATTCAAGATCATTAAAATACCGGGTTTTCCATGATAAATTATTCTGGATATCTTCGTAACGGATAAGTGACAGTAACTGATTGTCCATATTGACGGTATCCATAAAAGCCAGGAGATCGTCGCGATAGTCCCGTATCATCTTTCTGTCAAGCATATCGAAGCACGGGTAGCGATATTCATCCTGAATAGCATAAATATGTACCGGAGTAATATCTGCCTGTATCCAGTGCCTGAACTGTACAGGGGACATTTCAGCATCAGAAAGCAGAAGTAAAAATGAGAATAGATGTTCCGGGTATTCATAATTCAGACATGTGTCATTCTGCAGTATTGAGCGGATGAATTTTCGCCGGCGGATGTATTCCTTCCCGAAAAATTTAAGTCTCAAATCCTCTTCAATAAGAGTCATAGCTTCTCCGCGTTTACCGGATGTACGTTCTCCGGCTTGCCGTAACAATGTCCAGGGATCAGTTCCCTGTGCTTTAAGTGTTTCGGAGACGGAATGAGCCATATTAAACAGACTGCGCTGGACCTGCCGGCAGCTGGCAGCAAGGGCATAGAGTACACTCAGGGTGTAGTACTCCCCCAGGTCCGGTAATAAAGAGTCATGTTTTAGTGGCGACGGTGTCCGGAAAGGTAACAACAATATGGAGAACGTCACCCGACCGGCTGGGTCAGTCTGAATATCTGCCACTCGTTGCGCTCGAGCCTCTGCGCTGAGGGTCCCTCTTCTGATTAGCCGGGATGTCATTACTTCTGTAATAATCTCGCGAAAATCACAGGGATTGTCCTGACCTGCCCGCGAAAGATTCCGGAGTGCATTATTTGAGATCCTGTCTGTCAGTTGTTTAATCAGAGCACCATATTTATTACTTATCCACTCTTCAATTATTTCACCAGGGACAATATGGTTTTCTTTTGACGGGATGTGTTCAGGGAGTGTCTGCAGTATGCCAAATGTTGAAGCAGTTTCATCAGTATGGTATTCGTCATGACTGGTCGTAAAAAGATTTAATACAGGTTCCATATTTATTACCTCTCCATTTCGTGAAAATGAATTAAAGCAAAAATGGTGCCATTAAAAAAAAAGGATTTGGCCAGCTTTCTCTGTTTTTTTTGCACCGACCGGGAGCAAATGCATCATGCCCTGGTGCAATAAATGTGATTTCACACGGTTATTATTAGAT
Source organism: Klebsiella sp. A-Nf5 (assembly GCF_002810545.1). Taxonomy (NCBI): domain Bacteria; kingdom Pseudomonadati; phylum Pseudomonadota; class Gammaproteobacteria; order Enterobacterales; family Enterobacteriaceae; genus Klebsiella; species Klebsiella sp. A-Nf5. The sequence continues at coordinate 17,704 of NZ_PIOG01000040.1, forward strand.
CTAAAATAGACAAGTTATCTTGTGCTGTGTTTTTGAAATTAAAAAAATAAAGCTTGTCAGATTAATGCGGGGTCAGCTATCGAAAACAACGTGTTTCGTATAGCCGTTGTTATCCCCGGCTCTTAACCGGGAGAAATCCCCTCTGCCTTTTATCTCATCGCTGCAGCAACCGGGCCATCTGATAGTGGCAAAAAAATAATTGGGCACGGTTAGGCGATTTACGCTTCGGTTAATTTTTTAGAACCTGGAATTTATGCCCCAGCCTTAACAGGAATGATCCTTTCTGCCAGGGATGAAATACAGGGCCGTGCTTGCCCAGCTCTGCGATAGGCACACCTGTCAATCCGGCGGCGGCATAATGATAGCGCAGGCGGACAGAGAAGGGCGGGGAAATCCGTGATATTTATGAAGTTTTGCGCGGTATACTCCAGAGCATTATCAGCAACGGGAAGGGCGGAAATGACAGCGACAATACCGGACGAATTTATCGCGGCATTTAACCGCGTTTGGCGACTGCCAGCGGGCATGGACAACGTCACCATACTTAAATCACCCGAATTTCTGCATCTTCGGAACACGGCAGATAAGCTTTGCTATGCCAAAATCAAAGGAAACCTCCTCGATCCATTTCTGCTTCGTGGACTCCAAAACTGCACAACTAAAAACCACGATAAGAAAATGGGTATGGATAAGAAGGGAAGGACTTGCTATAACAAATCCCTGATCAATTCCCATGGAGGTAACATGGCTATTTCAGCTCGTAATCAGCTCGTCGGAATAGTGAGTTCAACAGAACACGGTGCAGTTAACGATGAAGTCGAATTAACACTGGCAGGTGGAGCAAAGCTGATTGCTATTGTCACATCTGGCAGCAAAGATGTGCTCGGGCTATTGCCGGGTAAAGAAGCTATCGCGCTGATAAAGGCTCCTTGGGTTACGCTGGCGACCGAAAGCTGTGGACTTAAATTCTCTGCCCGCAATCAGTTTGCAGGTGAGGTGAGCAAGGTAACGGAAGGTGCGGTAAATGCGACCGTTCATGTAAATGCCGATGCCGGATTTGAAATCGTGGCAGTCATCACCAATGAAAGCTGCGAAGTGTTACAGCTGGCAGTGGGCGTACGTGTGATAGCACTGATCAAAGCCTCTTCTGTTCTTATTGCCACACGAATGTAATGTGATTCTCTGAAATGACGAGCCTCGCATAAACGGGGCTTTTTAATACCTTAAGTGCATCACGTTACACCTCATACAGGGGTAATCACTGCAAGCGCTCATGGTGTTTTATCTACGTGCTTTCCAACATACTGCTAGTCTGACCTACTACAACTCTCCGAAAAGGTGGCAGTCTGGTGGCGAAACTGGTTGCGTACAACTTTAAACTCAGGCAATGAGCGTCTGCGGGCCGCTTTTCTGCAGATACTGCCACTCCGCAAGTTCGGCACCTGCAGGATCGGTAATAATGAGATCTATCTCAGGTATCTGAGCGTAAATAACCCGACTGGTGACGCCGATTTTACTGTGATCCGCAAGAATAATACGTGTTTTAGCGCACCTCACCATCGCACTGGCGATGGCCGCCTCATGATGGGCAAAACTGCTGGCGCCGTCGCGGGCGGTTACTCCGACCGGCGACAACAGGGCTACGTCGGCGCGGTAATGGTGGATTTCGCTGATGGTCCGATCGCCACTGGTGGCCTGCAGTGACGGGCCCATATGGCCCCCGAGCAGGATAACCTCATGCTTAAGGGGCATCTCTCCGCCACTGAGTTTGAGAGCCACGTTGAGGCTATTGGTGATAATGATCATGCCAGGCATCGACAGCAGTTCGTCCGCCAGCAGAGTGGTGGTGCTGCCGGCGTCGATAAACAACGTCTGCCCCGGTATCAGCTGCTGCACTGCTGCCCTTGCGATATCGCGCTTCTCTTTCGCGCGTACAGTATTGCGCACTGATAGCGGTGGCTCGGCTTCCTGAGCGATGGAGGCGATCCCGCCATGCACCCGCCGCAGCGCGCCCATCGCTTCGAGCTTCAGCACATCCCGGCGCACCGTCTCGCGGGAGACACCGAGATGCTGGACAACTTGCTCGGTGCTGACCCGGTTGAGGGTGGAGAGCAGCGCACAGATACGGTGAAGGCGGGTCTCTTCTAACATGAATAAAGGTTCTCTATCGGCGCTTGCCGGTTAACAGGTTTAGGAGCAGCGCCATTATAGCGACAATCCCCATGATGCACGTAGAAAAAGCCGCCGCCTGGGAGGTGAAGCCCGCTTCGTCGAGGCGCATCACCGTTACCGCGCCGAGCGGCAGCGAGGGCGTGACGAGGAAAATCACCGCCGAGAGCGTCACCATTGAGCGCATAAACAGGAACATCGCCACCGAGATAATCGTCACCCGCATCGCCGGCAGGTAGACGTCGCGCATTATACGTACCACCCCGCCGCCGAGTACGTTGGTGGCATCCTCCATCGAACCGGGCACGTGGCGCATGCCCATCATCATGGTGGTGAAGCCCTGGGTGTGGTAGTGGTAGTAGTTACACAGCGCCACCAGTAACGCGGTGCCATAGAGCATACCCCAGGGCAGATCGGCACTGTTAAAGGTAAAGACGTAGGCCAGCCCCAGTACCAGCCCGGGTACGCCCACCGGCAGCGCGCTGAGCAGTGTAGCGAAGTCTGCGGTTCGCCCTGGCTGGCGGCGAATGCCGAAGGTGAGCAGGAACAACAGTAACGTGCCGACTATGGCCGCCAGTGCCGAGATCCCAACAGAGGTCCACAGCGGCGTGTAGCCCCCCGCCAGGTCAATATTGTAGTGTTTGAGGGTCAGGTCCAGCCGGTAGGGCCAAAGCCGGATCAGACTGGCCATCACCACCGTGGTAATGGTGGCGACGATTGCCAGAGAAATCAGCATGTTCAGCAGCCAGAACAGAATATCGCGCCCGCGCTGCGGCGTCGGAACGTAGGACTGAGCCGAAGCAGTGCCGATCATTTTCTGCCGCCTGGCCGCCGCCCGCTCAATCCAGATTGCCGCCGCCGCCGGCAGCAGCAGCAGAATGCCGACTACCGCTCCCATACCAAATTTCATCTGCCCACTGACCTGGCTGTAAATCTCAGTCGCCAGCACCGGGAAGTCGCCACCGATCACCACAGCGTTGCCAAAATCGGTAATGGTAATCGTGAACACCACGAACCCGGCACTGAGCAAACCAAAGCGCACGCCCGGTAGGGTGATATCGAGAAACTGTCGCCAGCCGCTGGCCCCCAGCACACCGGCCGCCTCATACTGACGGGCGTCGCTGTGGCGCAGAGCAGCCTGAATTATCAGCACAGCCTGCGGCAGGGCATATAGCACGTCGGCAATCAGCAGGCCGTGAAAGCCGTAAATATCCAGCCTCACTCCCAGAATATTACCGACGATACCGTTGCGTCCGAGCAGAAAAATAAGCCCCAGCCCCAGTACCAGAGAAGGCGCCAGCACTGGCAGCGCGGTAGCGAACGTGATAAAGCGCTTCGCAGGCATCACGGTAAACTGCAGGCCGTAAGCGACGATAAAACCCAGTAGCAGGGTAATAATCGTGGTTGCGATGCCCAGCAGCAGGCTGTTGCCGAGCGCCCGCCAGACGCCGGGAGCGTCAAACAGCGTCACGTAGTTATTAAGGCCGACGGCGCCGCTGCGGTCGTCCACCAGGCTGTGCCAGAGGATGCTGAGCATTGGTCCGCCGAAAAAGGCCAGCAGCGCCAGCAGCGGTAGGCAAAGGCAGAGGCGGGAGAGCCAGCGGTCAGCCGCTGATTGCGGAGGAAGAAGTGATCTGCTCATGCCTGCACCCATGCGCAGTCCTGCGCGTCAAAAGAGAGAGTAACCCGGTCCCCAGCCGCCAGCCCCACGGCGCTGCTGGTTTCGACCAGCAGCGGCTGAGATCGCCACAGCACCTGCACTCGCTGAATGCTACCGAGGAAGCTGGTGCTCACCACCATCCCTTCCGCATCCGGAGCCTGGCGAATGCCAATGCGCTCCGGGCGGATAAATAGCTCGGCATCCTCCGGCTGGCCGCCTGCGAGCAAGTCCGGCATCCAGTGTTGCACCACCGCCTGCGGCAGCAGGTTGCTGTGACCCATAAATTCGGCCACAAATCGTGTGTGCGGCGTGGTGTATAGCTCGCGCGGGCTTCCTTCCTGCATAATGCGACCTCCCTGCATGCAGACGATTTTATCCGCCATGCTCATCGCCTCCTCCTGATCGTGAGTTACCATCAAGGTCGGTATGCCGAGGTGCTGCTGTACCTCGCGCAGCTCCTGCTGGAGTCCGGCTCGCACCCGTGCGTCCAGCGCAGAGAGCGGTTCGTCGAGCAACAGCAGGGAGGGGCTGACCGCCAGCGCACGGGCGATCGCCACCCGCTGCTGCTGTCCCCCCGAAAGTTGGGCCGGGTAGCGATGACCGAAGCCAGCAAGCTTCACCGTTTCCAGCAGATCGCTGACCCGAGCCTCGATTTCAGCAGTCGGTGTGTTGCGTATTTTCAGGCCATAACCGATGTTTTGGGCAATGGTCATATGCGGAAACAGCGAATAGGATTGAAAGACTATGCCAAATCCGCGATCACGGGCCGGAACGTTGACCAGATCCCTGCCGTCGAGGCTGATTTTACCGCCGTCAGCTCCCAGCAGACCGGCGATAATGCGTAGCAGTGTTGTCTTGCCGCAGCCGCTGGGACCGAGCAGACAGACAAACTCCGCTTTATCGACTGACAGGTTGATGCGATCCAGGGCAACGTAGCCGTCAAAAGTTTTGTAGAGATTTTCGATTACCAAAGCCATAGCGTCCTCCTCCAGCTTAACGACCGATTGTCTTCTGCCAGGTGGCGAGAATGGTATCGCGCTCTTTGGCGCTTTTGGCGAAGTCCACCGGATAGAGCACCTTAGAGAGGTCCGCCGGCAGGCCCGCAGCCTTTGCAGCCTGCGACTGCGGTACACCCGGAATGGTGACAATCTCCTTGTATTTGGTGTACCGGGTGGCAGCGTTACCGGAGAGCGTCCAGTCGAGGAAGCGTTTAGCATCGGCCTTATTTTTCGATGCCTTCATCAGGCCGGAGGCTTCCAGCTCGTAGCCTGCACCGTCTTTCGGGATGACCATCTCAACGGGATAGCCTTCTTCAATGGACTGCATCGCGGCAAAGGCCAACGAGACACCAATTGCGTACTCACCGGTGCGCGCGGCTTTGCAGGGACGGGAGCCAGACTTGGTGTACTGGGCGATATTGCCGTCCAGCGATTTCAGGAACGCCCAGCCCTTCTCATCGCCCTTCGACTGAAGCAAGGCCGCAATCTGCAGATATCCAGTGCCGGAGGACACCGGGTTCGGCATCACCACCTCGCCTTTATAAACCGGATTAGTCAAATCCTGCCAGGTCTCCGGTACCGGTAAGTTCTTTGCCTTCAGGGCTTCGGTGTTAACGCAGAACGCCGCCATATAGCCAGTGGTGGCAAACCACTTATGGTCCGGTGCGCGGGAGGCGGCACCAAGCTTTTCACTACCTTTTGCGGTGTAGGGTTCCAGTAAGCCCTCAATACGGGGGTCCATCACGTTGGTCAGCGCCCATCCCCAGATAACGTCATTCTGCGGATTTTTAGCCTCCGCGAGAATGCGCGGACCCAGATCGCCCGTAGAGAGGCGTAGTACGTTGATGGTCAGATCCGGCATATCCTTTTTTGCACTCTCGACGTAGTCCTTAATCTCATCCTCTTCCAGCGAGGTATACACGGTAATGGTTCCCGCATGCGCCGCTCCGGAGAGCGTTGCGAGAGCACAGGTGGCCATCAGGCTGGTACGGCGAAATGAAAAGCGTTTCATTGAACTCTCCTTAATGCGGTTAAAAGTGGTGGTGCGCTGTGCCTTACGCCATGAATACGCTTTTTGTGTATTCACTTAACGATTGCGTTATTGGCAATGTGTAATTATGTGCACTTTCTGTGCCAGGAGAACATTTGTATGTGTATTTAATAGATAACAATCAAAAACAATAATATAAATAAAATATCGCCATGAAGCTTTTAACTTTATTGGGTTTTTTGTGGATTTTATTGCACTTTTTTGGTGTTTTTATTTCACTAATTGAGTGCATGAAAATGTATTTGTGTATTTTATTGCATTTTGGTGGGAGTCACGTGTAGGCTAAAACCTGTGAACTTAACCAGCGAGTCAACCGAAACCGGGAGTTATCATGGCGACACGTTCTACCATCATGGATACCAACAGCTTTCGCGCAGAGCATGCGGATGCTCTGGATGCCCAGACGCGAAGGCTGACCGACAGACGCGGCCAACTGCTGGGCGAGTCCTACCGTCTGTTTTATCGTAATCCGGTGCATCTGGTGCGCGGCGAAGGGCAGTATCTCTGGGATGCGGCGGGAGAGAAGTATCTCGACGTCTATAACAACGTCGCCAGCATCGGCCACTGCCACCCGGCTGTGATTGCTGCCGTGCACGAGCAAATGAGCCAGCTCAACACCCACACACGCTATCTGCACGAGCGTATCCTGGACTACACTGCCGACCTACTGACCACCGTGCCTGACGCCATCAATAAGGCGATGTATATGTGCACCGGCTCCGAAGCTAACGACCTGGCAATCCGCATTGCTAAGGCCTGGAGCGGCGGCTCAGGGATCATCGTCAGCCAGGAGGCCTATCATGGTACCAGCGAGCTGACCTCTGGCGCCTCCCCGGCGCTCGGCAGCGGTCAGCCGCTGGCACCCACCACCCGGCTGGTGCCGCCGCCGGATCGCTATCGGGTGGACGCCTCCGATCTCGGCATCTGGTGGGCGCAGGAGATCCAGAAGCAAATCGATGACATGGCCGTCCACGGCATCAAGTTTGCCGGACTTATGGTGGACTCGATTTTCTCCTCCGATGGTGTACTGCCTGGTCCGCAGGGCTTCCTGAAGCCGGCACTCGACGTGGTGCACGCTAACGGCGGGATCTTTATTGCTGACGAAGTGCAGCCGGGTTTTGCCCGCACCGGAGAGAGTTTCTGGGGCTTTGGCCGCCACGGCATTGTGCCGGACGTGGTGACACTTGGAAAACCGATGGGAAATGGCATCCCGGTCTCCGGGTTGCTGGCAAAAGCCGACGTACTGGCCGCCTTCAGTGACGATATTCCTTACTTCAACACCTTCGGCGGCAACCCTGTGTCGATGGCCGCCGCCCAGGCCGTGCTGCAGGTTATTCGCGAGGAGAAGTTGCAGGAGCACAGCCTCAGGGTCGGTGAGCTGTTACGTAACGAGCTGGCGCTGCTGGCAGATCGCCACCCGAACGTCGGCGACGTGCGCGGCGCCGGGCTGTTTACCGGCTTCGAGCTGGTAAGCAATCGTGAGAGCAAAACGCCGGACAAAGCGCTGGCGTTGGATGTTATCGAACGCTTGCGCGCCGAGCGAGTGTTGACATCCGTGGCCGGGCCCTATGGCAACGTGCTGAAGCTACGCCCGCCGATGGCGTTCCAGACAGAGGATATCGACTGGCTGGTAGGATCGCTTGATAAAGTACTGATGGCTTGCACGGCGAATAAACAGCAAAGCTGACGTTCTGGAAAAACACCGAGGTAAAAGCCACGCTGGGCGCGGCGGGAACATCTTTCTCCGCAGCTTAAACTGGTCGCTGTCCGGATTTTGCTGAATCAGATTGACTGTGAAACGGCCGGGAAAAAACTGGCAGAATTAATAGAGCAATTCGAGTTTGATATCACCGCTGCCGAACTGTCAGCGTATCTTTTTAAACCGGGCCATGCCTGACGGCTTACCCGGTACTTTATTATTTTATAGTCTGACAGCCGATATATCTGACAAGCCCCCAGAGGGGCAGCAGAGCAAGCATACACATCACCGCCCCGGCTAAAGGAGTGTATGCGAGCTTATTATGATGCACGAGTACACTTCCGATATTTTCCCCCCAGAAAATACCCAGGTTAAAAGCAGATATATTCAGGGCAGAGGCAAATCCGACAGCTCGCGGAGTGTAGCGTTCAGCCACTAACAACATGCCCTGCTGTACCGCAGGAGATAGTCCAAATGCAAGGGCTCCCCACAGGAAGAGTAACCCAATGACAGCCGCTTTCCACTGAAGAAAGAGGGCCAGAGCGATTAATGACACTGCCAGCAACACAATCTGTGTACCCAGCGTTACGGACCAGCCCCGGGTCGATGAAAAATGACCGCCAGCCAGGTTACCTGTCAGTGTGGCTCCCCCGAAAACTATCAACAGTAAGCTTGCGACTTCGGAAGAAAATCCGCTGAGTGTCGTCAGAATGGGGATCACAAACGTAAATGCAGCAAAGCTGGCCCCAAACCCCAGCACAGTAATGCTCATCATGGTCAGGATTGCCGGATGTGCCAGCGCCTGCAACTGTTCCCTTACATTCCCGGATCCGCTATTTCTGATGCCGGGCAGCCAGAATATTGTTGCCAGTAATGCAAGCAGAGCCAGTAAACTCACCATGATTAATGGCACCCGCCAGCCCATTATCTGACCAATGAAGCTGCCGAGCGGTACCCCAATAACCATGGCCAGAGTCAGTCCGGCAAACATAACGGCTATGGCCTTACCTGCTTTCCCCGCAGGGACTATCCTGGCGGCTACCGTTGCCCCGATGGCGAAAAAACTGCCATGCGCGACGGCGGTTATCAGTCGCCCGGTAAGAAAAAGAGGGTAACTGTCCGCCAGTGCCGAAAGCAGGCTTCCAGCCAGAAACATAATAATCAGGGCTGTCAGCACCCTTTTTGGCGGGAAACCAGCGATAGCCATCACCAGTAACGGTGTACCGACAGCCAGAGCCAGCGCATACAAACCCACAAGGTTGCCGGCACGGGGTAGATCAATGGTCAGTGCTGTCGCGATTTCAGGCAGAATACCTACCACAATAAATTCGGCCATACCAATAGCAAACGCTGTCACGGACAATGCCAGCAAACCGGGGTGAATACGCTGCATAGCCTTACACCCTGCCTGCTGCAGATGTAGCCGCGGCTCCTGACAGAGCGAGTTGCTGGTCAGCATCTACCGTAGCCCCGGCCACACCAACAGCGCCAAGAATATTGCCCTGATCGTCCCGCAAAACAACCCCGCCGCCAAAACTGATTAAGCCTCCGTTAGTCGACTCCAGAGAATAAATTTTCCCGCCCGGACGGGCTTCCTGTCCCAGGGAGGCTGAATCAGAACCAAACAAGGCTGCGGTGCGAGCTTTTTTAATCGAAACATCAATTGCGCCGGCTACAGCACCGTCCATTCGCAGGAAGCTTCTCAGCAGGCCTGCATTGTCCACAATACTGATACAAACAGCCTGGTGTTGCTCCTGAGCCAGTAAGGTAATTGTACGAATGGCATCACGTGAAATTTTCTCGAACATATAAAACACTCCGGTTGATGAAAGAGTGTTTTTATAACGGACCGGATTATATTGCCCAAGCAATGCCAGCTATCAGCTGTTAAAGTTTGATAATGTCAAACATTTCCCTCATCACTCTGACAGCCAGCCGTCTGAGATAGTCAGGATGCAGGCGATGAGAAGGGCCCGCCATTCCCAGCGCGGCGACTACGTAACCATGCTGTCGCAGGGGGAGCGCGAGGCAGTTAAGTCCTTCCTCCGCCTCCTCTAAATCAAGAGCATACCCAGATTTAGCGATACAGAGCAGCTCGCTATTGAGTTTGTCAGTAATAATCCCTTCTTTTCTGAGGGTTCTCGTCAGGTCATCATCAAAAGCGAGAAAGACACGTCCAATTGCTGAAGTGGTCAGTCCCTCCCGTGTCCCCCTGGGACTGGCGACACGCAGCGAACTTCCGCCTTCGATCGCGTCAATATAGAGATACTCACGTGTACCACATGGCACGGCCAGCCAACAGGTTTCGCTACTGAGCACAGCAAGCCTGCGTAGTGCGGGAGTAAAGATTTCCCGAAGTTGCTGGTCCGTATCCGTGAGCGGCCGGGCGACATCCCGTAACCGCAGACCCGCAATATAATACTGCCCACGGCGTGAAACGTATCCAAGCGAAGAAAGCGTGGCGAGCAACCCATGTAACGTCGTTTTATTCAGAGAAAACTGTTCTGACAGTTCGGCCAGACGGAATCCTTCGTTACGGGTGACCAGTGTTTCAAGGAGCAGCATAGCCCTCTCCACGGACTGTATGTATTTACGCTGATTCAAGGCCTGATATCCTGAACAGAATAATGATGGAAAGAGAGTATTTTCTGATGTCACACATCCACGTTCCTCACAAGTCAGCAGCACTTTAATATACCAGTGGGCCCTGAGTGCTTTCCTGCCGTATCAGGGCTGCTAAACGGTTCAGTCCATCAGAAACCCGCTGGTCACTCCGTTCATGACTCAGACACACCCGGACCGCCGCAGGGAGTTTCTCCTGGTTCATTGAGAATATGCTGGCCGGATTGACTAGTACCCCAGCCACACCTGCGGCCGTAGCAAAAGTGTCGGCATCCCAGTTTTCCCCCGGGAACAACCATATATGATGTCCCTCAGGACTGGCATGAAAGCTCGTACTGCCAAGACAGGATGCTGCCAATGCCTGACGGCGTCTGGCATGGTCACGCTGCATTGCATTCATTTCCTCAGCACGACCTTCCTGTATCCATCTGCTGGCTATCTCGGCCATCATGGCCGGCTGATGCCGGCAGATAAGCTGGCTGGTATACGCCAGTGCCCGTAATATTTTGTCTGGAGCATGTATAAATCCCACCCGTAACCCGGGGGCTACCGATTTAGACAGTGATGTGATGAATACGGTTTGCAATGGGGCATACACTGCAACAGGAGCTGGACGCGAAGCGGGTAACATACCGAATACATCATCCTCGATGAGATAAAAATCAAATTCTCTCGCTATCAGTGCAATCTCGCGGCGTCTGTCCTCTCCCATTGTAATCGCTGTGGGTGTGTGCAGGGTAGGCATCAGATACAGCGCCCGGGGCCTGTAATGTCGACAAGCTGCCCGGAGATGTTCCGGTGAAATACCTTCATCATCCATCGTTATGCCCACGACCCGCCTGCCTGCCTTTTGCGCCATCTCTTTTACCGGCGAATAAGAAAGGGATTCGGTCAGTAGAACGTCATCAGGCTTAAGCAGCGTCATCAGCGCAATAAAAATCGCCTGCTGTGCGCCACTGGTTATCATCACAGTATCTGCGCTGCAGTTAAGCCCGTGACGGCAGAGCCACTGTGCTCCGGCCTCTTGATGCCGGAGCCGCATTGCATCCGGATAGTGATCCAGAAGCATATGCGAATTATTCTCCCGTATAATCCCGGCAAGAGTGCCTTCAAGAAGGTTTCCGTTATTTTCCATGAAAGGTAGGTTGACTGAAAAATCTATGGGGCCAGCATCAGGTCTCAGTACCGCACCAGCCCGCTCTGTATTCCTTTGATTATCTGGCGAAACAACAAATGTTCCCCGCCCGACAATTCCCTCAATGTAACCACGTCGGGTCACATCCATATAGGCACGCATGACGGTATTGGGTGACAGGCCCAGCTTGTCTGCAAGATATCGTTGCGGAGGTAGACGTGCTCCGGCAGGTAAAATCCCGCTACGGATGTCGTCAATAATTGCACTGGCCAGTGCCCGGCATCGAGCCCCTTTTCTCAGTGATAAATCAGGAATCCAGATTGTCATGAAGGCAATATACCTGTTGCATTCTATCGGAGTGATAATTATACAATACAATATCTATTTATTTAAAGCTGATCGCACTGGAGTGAAAAAATATGCAAAAGAGGAATTCATTTTCCTTGAAGGGAATTTTTTTTGCATCGGGTAGCCTGGTGTTGCTGGGTATTATGCCTGTACTCTCTTTCAGCCGCCCGTCAGGATATAGCGCGTTGCTATTTGCTTTCTGGCTGTCATTCTGGCAGTTGGTCTGCGCATTTCTCCAGCTAATTCAGGAATCACGAAAGGACAAACGTTTTTTTACTGTATTATCAGGCAGTTTTCGTTCAGTAAATCTGCTTTTCACTGGTGGATTGTTTGCATTATCAACGTGGCTATATGTGCTGGCCTTTGATAAAGCAGGACCTGTAAATGCGGCAATTGCATTACAAATGTACCCGATATTTTCTGCAGTAACAGAGTGGAGTATTTATAGAAAAAAGAAAGCTCCCCATGAGATATTCTGGATGAGTATCATCGTGCTTGCATTATATCACCTGACAACCAAAGGTACCTGGAAGCCAACAGGAGATATAACAGGTTTTATGGTGGCACTGGCAGTCCCTGCCTTATGGAGTATTGCGCATGTCATATTGCGTGAAACACTGATAAGTACCTCCATCACCCCCTCTCAGATAACCGTTACCCGCCTTGTCATTACCTGCATTTTTTTATTCCCTGCCACGCTGGTCACAGTACCTGAGCAGCAATTACTCCGGAGCTTATTCTCCGCCGATTTCCAGATTTTTGCCCTGACAATGGGAGGCTGTTATTACCTTGAGCTCATATTCTGGTTTAATGGTGTCAGGTATATTGATGTCTCTCTGGCCAGCACGATTACTGCCCCCTCTCCTGTGATAACTATGATGCTGTCGTCAGTATTTCTGTCTGAACAGGTCTCTTCCGTTCAGTTTTATGTGATGTTAGTGGTTTTTACCTCATTATTTATGCTGTTACGAGGTGGTCGTGCTAAAAGATGACATCAGTATGATGAATCTCTCAGGGATGCCATTTTAATAATCATGAACGGTGCAGTATAGTTAATTTTCTGGTCTTATATTACTTAATAATGGCTGTCTTCCATATGTTGAGATGGCTATCACTATCTACATTCAAGTACTTTCTTCGTTTACTCGAAGAGATTATCCACCAGTTCTGGCTCAGTAAGGGCCAGCGCGGCGTAACGTACTTTGCCCATACGAATTCTTGCACTTCACCATCAGTCCGGTTTGAGCATCAGTGATTATCTGAAACAAAATGGCGCGGACCTGAACGCCTGAATGCCATTTGCATTACCGACAGGCTATATAATGAAAGAAAAGGGGACTATTCAGTGAGGGTCGTATCCCCAGGCCAGTTATGATTATTGGTCTGACTGAACAGGACAGATAAAGAGGCTTTTACAGAACCCTTCGGAATTCTGGCGTAGCCCCTACTTTCCTTTCGGCAACATCTGAACGGCTTAGCTCTGATCTACAGATTCATGCCAACCATTCCGGCCGGGTAATGAACCCCGGATTTAATAATGCAATAATTTCCCTGCTTTTTCGTTGACCATCTGCAGAATGCTTATCAATTTCGTAGCCCACAAAACCATCAAAACCGAGGGTCCGGGTGGCTTTTACCATTTCTTCAATCAACCCCCGCGTCAGGTTATGCTTAAAAATACGCAGAAAGTCCTCCAGGGATGTTTTCATTTGTTTTGCCTGGCTTCTCATACATCTATCGAGTTCACTGGCCAGAAATTTGTCCTGATAGGTAAATCTCATAACCTCTCCGGTCTTCCATCCTTCATGCCAGAAAGTTTTGTTGATATTAAGCGAACGGGCAATCGCTGGGTTTTTCATTACCAGTAAGCGCAGTCGCTCACTGCTTTCATAGTTATTAACAGTATCAATAATTTTGGGTGGCTTAATAAATTTAACAGAGCACAAATGCTTTCCTGCTCCCTGAGCAAAATCTTTTTCAGATGTCAGAAATACTGCTGTATGCGGTACCTGCAGTATTTCATTGCCTTTTTTTCTGGGAGGTGGAAAAGACCACGCTTCAAATTTTTCATTCGTACCATGGAACCATTTTTTCTCATATAAGCTCATCAGTGTCACTCTTGTCTTCGGTTTGTAATTATCAGGCTATCACAGTTTTTTTTTAGCCGAAGAAGCTAAGAAGGTAAAAAGAGCGATTTATCATTTTTTTTAGGGCAGTTTCTGAGAAAAGTAACTTTCAGCATCTTTCAGTAACAACAAAGCATTAGAATAACTTATTGATATTTAACATAAAAAATATTATCGACACTTTGATGTGTATAGCATTTGCTATACGTTCGTGTTGTGTTATTCTTGTATACCAATTGCTATACAGGAGAGGTGTGTATGAAATCAGATGTTCAACTCAACCTAAGAGCTAAAGAGTCTCAGAGAGCACTCATCGATGCCGCTGCAGAGATCCTTCATAAATCGCGAACCGACTTTATCCTAGAGATGGCCTGCAAGGCTGCGGAGAATGTGATCCTTGATCGTCGTGTTTTCAATTTTAACGACGAACAGTATGCAGAGTTCATCGACATGCTCGATGCACCAGTCGAGGATGAGCCTGCCATTAATAAACTACTGGCAAGGAAACCTCAGTGGGATGTATAACTGCGCCCGAGCCGTTATCCAGCGCCCATCAACTGGCAGACTTCGTCAGTGGGGAAACGGTACTCGATGATTGGTTAAAACAGAGAGGTATAAAAAATCAAGCTCTTGGCGCCGCACGAACGTTCGTTGTTTGCAAGACGGGTACGAAGCAAGTAGCTGGTTTTTACTCGCTGGCCACCGGTAGCGTTAACCATACGGAAGCGACAGGTAGTCTTCGGCGTAACATGCCAGATCCTATACCGGTAATTATACTCGCTCGCCTGGCGGTAGATGTCTCATTGCACGGAAAAGGGGTTGGCGCCGATTTACTTCACGATGCGGTTCTACGCTGTTATCGCGTAGCTGAGAATATTGGCGTTCGTGCGATAATGGTTCACGCGCTTACTGAAGAAGCCAAAGGCTTCTATGCTCACCATGGATTTAAGGCATCGCAAACTCATAAGCGGACTCTGTTCCTTAAACTTCCATGACTCGTTACTGGAGTGGGAAAGTAGCTGAAACTTACGTAACGTATTGATTTTTATGTTATTTATGTCATTATTTAACATAATCTTTGTTAAGCGCACCAGGTTTGTCAGCACAAAGCGTTATTGTCGTCTCAGCACAATTCACACGCGTCGTGTACGCTAAGCCTTCATTTTGCACAGCACAGGACCGCGATCTTATGTTGGTGACTATGACAGACAAAGAACTTTACCGGCTTGGCATCATTCAGCGAGTATTTGACCGGGCTTTGCTTCAGCGCGACGCAGCAGACATACTTAAGCTCAGTGTTCGTCAGGTGCAGCGTCTTGTGCGTCTGTACCGGACAGATGGCGCAACCGCATTTGCATCTTCCCGCCGTGGACGTCCTGCAAACAACCGGATCGACGAAGAAACACGCTGTAAAGCCCTGGATTTGATCCGGTGCCACTATTCAGATTTTGGCCCAACGCTCGCAACCGAAAAACTGGCTGAACGCCATCATATTTATCTCTCCGTTGAAACCATCCGTAACTGGATGACAGCCGACGGTCTCTGGCGTCCTCATTCCCGCCGGCGACCCCGGGTTTACCAGCCGCGATATCGTCGCGACTGTCTCGGCGAACTGGTTCAGATCGATGGCTCTCACCATGACTGGTTCGAAGGCAGAGCCCCAAAATGCTGTCTTCTGGTCTTCATGGATGACGCCACAGGTCGCCTGATGCACCTGCGATTCTGTGATTCAGAAAACGCCTTTGACTACATGATGGCTACCCGGCAATACATTGATAAACATGGTAAACCTGTCGCATTTTACAGCGACAAGCATACTGTGTTCAGGGTCAGCGGACCCGAAAGCCGACGTACCGGCACAACCCAGTTCGGACGGGCTCTCCGGGAACTGGCGATCGAATTGATTTGTGCCAACAGCAGCCAGGCAAAAGGACGCGTGGAACGGGTCAATAAAACCCTGAAGGATCGCCCGATTAAAGAGATGCGACTGCAGAACATCAGCTCGGTTGCTGAAGCCAATCAGTGGATTGAACATTTCATGTCTGATTTTAACCGTCGTTTCTCCCGGCCGGCAAAATACCCTAAAGATCTGCACCGTGCGGTCACACAGAGTCCACTGGAGCTGAATGATATCTTCGCCTGGCAGGAGCTGCGGACCTTATCGAAAGCACTGACTTTTCAGTATGATAAAGTGATGTATATCATTGAACCCACCGAACAAAATACGCGCATAGCAGGTGAAAAAATTACCGTTTATGATTACCCTGACGGAAGCATTACTTTCCGGCATCAGCACCGGCCACTGGGTTATAAGATTTTCGATAAACTGACCTGCGTTGATCGGGGGCGGTTGTTGATAACAAACGACTGGGTGCCGTTCTGAGGCTGGCACAGCAGAAACAGGAAGAGCTGGAGGCTGAAGGAAAGCGAATGCGCAGTACAAAAATGCCCCGCAGGCGCGCTCAGGAGCGTGCACTGGAAGAGCTCAGGGCGATCAACCCGGGTGCTGGCCAGTCCGCAGGATTTTATCCCCAGCCTGAAGCGATGAGCCCTTCCCTCACCTGCGGATCTGATATGGCCGACAGATGAGAGAAAAATGGACGACAACAAACCAGTGCTCCTGACACTTCACGAAGCGCTACGCCTGGATTTGATTGAAGCCTATATGGCGCGGGAAATTACGCTGGCAGAAGTGGCAGAGTCCATGGAGCTCACCCGTCGTCAGTGCTCCCGCCTGATTAAACGCTACCGCGAGCTGGGGCCAGCCGGTCTGGTCAGCCGGCGCCGTGGAAAGCCAGGCAATCATCAGTTAAACACCACCATCAGAGATCAGGCACTGCAGCTTATTCGCTCACGCGGCCGGGATATGAATCCGTCAGCCATCTGGCTAATTCTGACCACAGAATACGGTGTCCGGATTTCAAAAGAGACCGTGCGGAAAATGATGATTGCCGAGAAAACCTGGCACCCTCGCCCGTCCTCAAACCCTGAATCAGACTGAAGAAGGCATTGCCCGGACTCACCACAGACGTCACTTCAGCTTGGCTTTAAATACGACATTTCAACATTGGCTAGACAGATGTTGTAGTAGCTAAATTGAGATATCCGTCTCGGGGCTGCGGATGTTTTCCTGGGCTGTTATGTTGTGATCCCAAGATGCTGCCGGTACTTCACCGGACTCATTTCACCTAATGATAGCTTGATACGCTCCTCGTTATACCAGCGTATGTATCTGTCCAGGAAGCAGATAAATTTTTCCAGCGTTATACCTGCCCAGTTTCTTCCATAGAACATTTCATTTTTGACCCGCCCGCAGAAGCCTTCACACGCCGCATTATCCGGCGAGCATCCTTTACGCGACATGGACCTTATAAGTCCGGATGTGTTGATACGATCAAGCCAACCCGGCCATCGATAATGGCCGCCGCGGTCGCTGTGTATCACCGGTTTGTCATTTGCGCTGAGCGTGCCGATCGCATCATGGAGCATGGTATTCACCAGCGTTGCAGCCGGGCGTGTTCCTATCGATCAGCTCACTACTGGCCATCAAAGCGGTCGATAACCGGCGACAGATACACTTTTCCAGCCGGAAGCTGGAGTTAACTTAAATCCTATATCTATACTCTGGGTTTTAGAAAGAAAAATATCACAATGGAAAGAATTAAAAGAAAAATGCAAGCTATCAACATGATATAAAAATGTGAGTCAAGGAGAGATTGCTTTGCTATGCTGAACAGTTTTTCTTTATCGACACCCGATAAAGTTTCAGCATACTTTATAGTTTCCGATAATGATGCTAAATGGATGTCAGGAACATTACTTTCACCTAAGTATGATTTAATATTTTTTGTATAAAATGAGGATGTCATAAGTCCAAATATTACTATGCCAATTCCTGTTCCAAATTCATAAGCCATACCTTCTATAGCTCCTGCCTCTCCACCTTTACCGAAAGGTGTCGCATTCATGATTGCTGTCGTGGATGCGAGCATAGCCGCTTCAATACTGAACCCAAGGAGTAACATCATTCCCCATGCCTGTAAGTTATGATTACTAATATTTGTTAAAGATAAGCCGGCAAAACTTACTGAACTGAGAAAAATACCCATAAATGCTATAGAGCGTAATCCAACTTTACCCAGAGCCCATCCCACACAAGGTCCAGAAAGACAACTAGACATTATAAAGGGAAGCAAAAAGAGGCTTGCATTCAATGCGCTCATGCCAATAGCTAGCTGAAGTTCTTGTGTAATGAAAAATTCGAAACCGACAAGAGAAATCATACTAAATAGTGCCATAATTAATCCAGCCAAGATATGTCTATCACTGAAAAGGCTGATATCAATCATTGAGTCAGAGGATATTAACTGTTTCCTGAGAAACAAAAAACCTAATAAAATTCCGAAAATCAACAAAGGAACAAGCATTGGCTCTTCATTTTGACTGAATATGGACTTTATAGAGAAAACAATCATAAGCATTGAAATTATAAGCAGCAGAGGTTCTATTGCATTAATTTTTTTTGTTTTTTTCTCTACCTTTCTTATATTCATAGCTGTACACAATGCGGTAACGAGTATGCAAATAGGTATATTGATTAGAAAAACTGATTGCCACGAAAAATACTCCAGTAAAACACCACCTACTAACGGTCCGAGTGCTGCTCCGGCAGTTCCAATTGTTGACCAGATTCCCAGCGCAATAGCTCGTTCCTGGTTATTCAGGAACGTAAGTCTGATGCTGGCAAGCGTTGCCGGAAGTATCATGGCGGCTCCAATAGCAAGAAATCCACGTGATATTATAAGAGTTGATGCTGAATCAGATATTGCTCCAACCGCAGATGAGAATCCAAATAATATAGAGCCGCCTAAAGCAATAATTTTTACGCCATATCTGTCACACAATACTCCCATCGGCAAAATAAATGACGACATAATTAACGGGTATATATCTATAATCCAAAGCACCTGATTAGAGGTCGCGTTGAGACTATAAGTTAATGAAGGAATGGCAACATGTAAAATCGTTGCATCAATCGAAACTGGAAGATACATTAATATTACCAGCGTAAGAATAAACCACTTATTGGATTGGGGGCGAGCAATGGCATATGTCATAAAGATAACCGAAAACAAGTAACCGAGTGTTATTATATTGTAGATTCTTTAAATGAATAATAAACGGAGGTGGTTTTTTTATTTGACCGCTTTGAGTTATTAATTTAAAAAATACATATATGTGAGAGCATAGTAGTAAAATAAATATGTTCCGTATCGGTCTGGACAAGTCGCAGCCTCATGTCATGTTTACAAGCTTACTGGTCAAGCGCTTTGCGGATAAACACCGGCATCTGAGCTATTCTTAACGTCGCCGTAAGGTCGCTTTACCGCGCGATTCTGTCCAGAATTCGCGTGACTTGCACGCCTGAAATTTCAAAGGCAACATTAACAGTCAGGAATTCCTAAGTGAAGCCATCCGCGCAGGTAAGGCACTTGATTCTTCGACCTGCGGCCAGCACGTCCATGAAGATATTCATCGACCAGACCGGATTGGCGCCGCCGCGCGGAGCAGTAACAGAAGTTCTGTTGCCAGCCTTTTACAACGTAGTCTGCGTTTTGCGCCCAGCCGAGTCCAATGATAAAGTCGATACACGCTTATGATTAACATTAAACCCTTCACGGCACAGTAACTCTGCCAGATGCGGCGATAGGCAATACGCCTGTGATCCAGTCCCACCTCAGTGATGCGTCCTGATAAATAGACATCCATAACTGGACGCCGAGCGTGATAGCGGTGGATCGAAAGAGACAAATCTGTGAACCCGCAGGGACGACGTTTCCACAGATCGGTTGCATCACACATTAACATTACTGCTACCGGCTTCTACCCTGTCATCGTGGCGTATTGATCACCGGATGAGCGTTGTATCGTTTCTTGATGATGAAAAACTATATATTGAATCCGTTAAAAATCTCACAACTACGGAAACCAACATGGGCGAAAATTTTGTGAGCAGACCTGGAAATACGGTGACATTTTCATTTTTTATGATACTTATGAGCACCCAATATATCAGTGAAAAGTCTTGAGCCCCTTTCACAATAAAAATGAGAACAATATGAATTGTCATTTGGTAATATTTTGGCTATGTTTAAACCCACTGTAACCATTTACTGTTACAACCCTATCTTAATGGAAACATAAAGAATTAACTGTATATTCTCCTTTACATAATGCATCTGTAACACTGCGTTTTTTTAAACGCCCTGAGAGGCTGGCCCTGGAGTTTGCTATCGGGTTGTCGATAAACAGGCCTGTATTGATCATGGTGCTGTTGTCGACAATAAACGGCTAGGTTCCGTACTGAGACTGGTGTAGCTGAAACAGGATGAGCTGGAGGCGGAAAGAAAGCGAATGCACAGAAAAAAATGCCCCGCAGGCGTGCAGAGGAGCGCGTACTGGAAATCAGTCCGTTGCTGGAACCCTACCGGAATCGATGAGCCCTCCCCTCACCTGCGGACCTGATGATGCCGGCAAAATGGAAGACAACAAGCCAGCGCTCCTGACATTGCATGGAGCACTATGCATGATTTGATTGAAGCCTATATGGTGCGGGAAATTATGCTGGCAGAATTCCCATCTGAGCGCGGATAGCTGTTAACAAGGATCCCGGCTTCGTACAGGGTTTTCCATCCCTCGTCTGGCTACGCCATGCAGTGATTGAAAATATTGTTCAGTCGAAGCAGTCCCTGCAGATAAAGTGATCTCGGCTCAGGTCCAAATTTTAGAGGAGTTGTTTAAAGGTTATACAACGAAATACAGATATAGAGCGCGTAAAGCAAACCGTTCAACCCTAACCAACCCACGGTTATCGTACTTTTCTTGGCAACGAACCATAACCAGAATGCGGCGGTAAGTGTAATTAGTACTCCGGTAAAGACTTCCGTACGTGGCTCCCAGGGCGTTAAGGTGATCCCAATAGCTGGTAGTATCGTACCCTGAAATACCATCGCACCAGTAATATTAGCAACCGCCAGAGTGTCCTTTCCACGACGTATCCACAAGATGCTGTTAATTTTCTCAGGTAACTCTGTTGCAATCGGAATAATAATAAGTGATAACAGTAAAGCTGAAACGCCAAAATATCTTGAGGTGGTTTCCACACCATTGATAAAACCAAAGGCCCCAACAAGAAGAATACCGATCCCAAGTAGAACTTGTATGATAATGGTGATAAGTCTTTCGGGTAACCTTGCATAGGATAAGAGCAGCGGTTTCTCGACTTGAGTTTCTTCACCTTCCAGAACCAGTTCACTAGATGCTTTGATCGTCCGATACACATAAAAAAAATACAGCAGTACCAGAATCACACTGATACCCTGTCTGTATAGAATCTTATCGTGCGGAATAAACATTGCAAGTGTTGCGAGAATGAAAGCTACCAGGAAAAAATTTGTATCGCGCTTAAACCCACCTGGCTCAGGAGTGATTTTTCCTGCATATCCTCTCTTCCTTATAACAGCAGCTCCCATCAAAAAAATAGATAGAGTTGATAGCATTAAAGGAGCCCCCAGGATCGCCCCTACTCCAATTTCCTCGCTGTGGCTTGACAAGTTGTTTCCGGAAATGATGGCCAGAAGTGGCACAATGGTTTCAGGCAGCGCTGTCCCTACAGCCGCGAATAGTGAACCCGTTACACCTTGTGAAAGGCGTAGTTTATGGCCGAGGTGTTCGAGTGCATTAGTGAAAATCTCGGCAGCTATGAGAATGATGACTAGGGAAAAAAAAATCTCAGCAATCGAATAAATCATTGTGACATTACTCAGGAGTGTAAGTTTATGTTAGTTTCCATTTTCTAACTTCCCTGGCTGGTCATACAGAACTCAATGAGATTCTTTGCGTAATGAAATACACCAAATGTCAGGGAAATTACTGTGCTACGACTTCATGATATAGAAGACAGCATGATGCCATAGATTTTTATTTTGTCAAAATATTATTAAATATCAATAACATATTCCATTTGCTATGTTTTATTGCTCAAGCTATAACACTGGATATAGACCTCCTCCCTGAAAATAGTGCCAGGCTAAACTGAAGCCTTCGGTCTTTCATCCACCTCACAGAGAGGCACATCGCTATGAAATAGACCCGCTATACCGAAAAACAGATTGGGTTTATGCTGCAACAGGCCGAAACCGGCATCCGCCTCGGGGAAGTCTGCAGAAAGATGGGCATTTCTGAAGCCACTTTTTATTTTTATGGACTACCTCCGCTTTGCCAGTACTTAATTTGATTTTAGGTTGTTGCTTATATCTATCCGGCATCAGGAAAATCTCTGTCCAAATGGGTAATCCGCACACAATCGCCTCAACAGCTGGACGGTCTCTGAGGCCTGTATTAAAATCAGGCGCCGATTGCGCAGATACTTGCGCAGATACTTGCGGAGAAAACGCCCGCGCAGGCATATCAGTGCAGCACATCGCCAACAGCGCCCGTCCTGATAGGTGTTGATCAGTGCTGGAGTATGGATTTCGTGTCGGAAAACCTGTTTAACGGACGTCGTTTACGGGCGCTGACTGTAGTTGATAATTTTAGTCGGAAGAGTCTGGCGATCCATGCAGGAAAGTCGCAGAAGGGTGTTCCTGCTGGCAACGTGATTCACTACAGGAGTAAATCGGTGATGTTATGCGCCCGTGATGACGGATGCGTTTGCAACTGTACAACTTCTCATCGGCAACACTGATCATTACATCCAGGTCTGCCGTCAGGCTTTCGCAGCTGGTCGTGCCGATACTTCCGCTCATGCTAACCGTCACGCCCGGCAGTTCAAAGGGCAGCTGAAGACTCGCATCAATCAGGTTTCGCAGCTCATCAGACTCTTCCACATGATGAAAGATGTTTTGCAGCACGACGAATTCATCCCCCCCGATCCGGGCAACTGTAGACCCTTCAGGGACAATTCTTCTCAGTCGATCCGCAACAATGTTAAGCACCCTATCCCCTGAACCATGGCCATGGTTATCGTTGACGTCCTTGAAGCCATCAAGATCGAGACAGTGAATGGCAATCAACCTGGTGTTCAGTACGCTTCGTCGGAATGCTTCCCTCAAGCCCAGACGGTTAGCAAGCCCCGTCAGGGGATCGTTACGGGCGAGGACTTCCATATCCAGACGCATGCTGATGTTACGCACCGAGTTATGATGGATATACATAACACTGTGGATCCCTCCCAGCAGGAAGACCAGAAAGATTAACGCAACAATCCGGTGTGATGTGTCACCTGTCATGAAGGTGCAAATAATGGCGGGTACCGTGGCTATCACCATGGCAGTACTGGCGATAACGGGTCGCGGGGCCAGACGCGTGGAGACCCCAGCGCAGTATCCGAATAACAGCGTGGTGGCCAGTAAATGCAGTTGATTATAAGTAGATAAAAACATAAGCGAAGATAGACCACTCACTGATGATGAAACCGTGACCGTCATGATGGTATGGGCAAGTTCCCAGCGTCTGGAACCCTCCAGTCCTGGTAATTCAGATGACAGACGAAGCCTTTTCATCTGTAGCAATATTGTAATCACTTTCGCAACTGAGCCAGCGCCGCCCATCAGAGTAGCAAGCACCACAGGGATACTTCCAAGGGTCCAGAAGGCAAAGCTTCCGATGACCAGAATCGTGATCCCCATCATACTGGTCGGGATAAGCGTGCGTGATAGTTCGCCAACCAGAGCCCTGTACACATCTGGTGATTCTTTCCTGATAAGTCGCATAGATATTCCCTCTTCCGTTCCGTAGAACGTGACTTCAATGACATCAGCTTCTTAGCACAACTATCATTCCTGTATTGCACAGGCCGCCAGAAAAGATCGTCTGAATTGCAAGGCCAGCATCCGTTTACCATCAATAATCCGGAATATAGCCAACTTTTAGGCCGCTGGTATCGGGTTTGTAACAGATTATTCATAATGTGCAGTGAATGCACTTCATTTAACGCGGTCTCCCCCAGAAATGGTTTGCAGAGACTGCTGAGCGGTACGTAATGGTGGACGGGATGAACTGACCGTATTCTCATCACTATGTTCATGATATCGATGGTAGCCATAGCTCTTTACCGACATGAGCGTACGGACAAGTCGGAATTTGCGAAACCAGGCAAGGTATTCAGCAGCGGGCATTCTTACTAACGCGGGTCTAAACTACAGGCCGAATCAGCAAATGAATGTGTTAGAAATGTTTTGCCATGATAACACGGCGAGAGCCTAACACGATGCAATACGGTTTAATACTGGCTTGTATATTTGTCGTTTAACTTTGATTTGCTAATGTATAACTGTTTTAAACCATTAGTCTTTGAGGACCTAATGTTTTGCGATGAACCTCCTTCGGACATAGCCATAATATCCTGATTATCTTTAATAATAGTTCATTAAAGATAATCAGGTCACAGGTTATGATTGTCTTTATATCGATTAATGTGTGTCGGGGTGTTCTATGCTTTTCAAATTACTCTATCTTCCTGCATCTTTACATGCAGCTAATCGCTCGTATTTCTCTTACTATGACATGGTGATGTTTCATAACAAAGAGAAAATACAAATATCTTTGGGCTTCTTTGTTTTCGGAGTTAGGAGTCGTTTAGCAAATAAATCAGGATGCTATCAGAACGATTATTGATACAATCTCACCATTATCTTTTTTGCCGCACAGTCTCCAGCCTAAATCCTGCGGGCTGTGTCTGATATGTATCTTCATGCTCTGAGAGATCCGTTCGCTGAGCATGAGCATATTTTTAATCGTTTAAAAATCATTAAGTTTATTAATACTGAATTATGGAAGACTACATATGCCCCACGTTAATACAGTCAGGATCGAACCGGGTGGCTCCAGATTTAACAATAATACGGATAAGCTGGCTGGGACAGTACTGACTAAAACACGCCTTGAGTCCGATTTCGGGCTCACGGCTGCCCTCCATCAGTATCGTATAGAATACAGTTCTTGCGATGGTGTTCAGGGAGGGGGAATCCGAACTGACAGCGCTGCCATTTTTCTGCCTCAGGGTTCTGAACCTGAAGATGGCTGGCCGCTGATCGTCTGGCACCATGGTACTGTCGGTATCGCTTATGGATGTGCGCCATCACTGAATGTCCGCTCTTTCAGGGACAGTCAGTATCTGAATACGTGGTTATCACTGGGGTACGCCATTTTTGCACCAGACTATCCTGGACTGGGGTCTCAGGGACTGCATCACTATCTTCACGCACGCAGTGTGGCGTGGAGTGTCCTTGATGGCATTCGTGCCGCTCTTGGTGTATTCCCGCTAAAAAACAGAATATTATTAATCGGTCATTCACAAGGCGCTCACGCTGCCTTTTCTACTGCGGGTTATCAGATGCAGTACGCACCAGCGCTTAATATTGCTGGTTCAGTCCTGACAGGGACACCTTATTTCACCGGAGGCCGTAATTTCGAAAGTATGCTAAGTTTTACTGACCCCACGATGTCAGGAGACCCCAGGCTGCCTTATATTTTTTATATATGGCAATCGTGCGCAGATGTAAACGGTAGTCTTGACTCCCGGGATTTCTTTCAGGAACCGGTAAGGGATGTGCTCACCCAGTCTAAAATATTAGCCATCTCATCGCTCAAACAGATTGTCATTGATAAAGCTCTCACGCTAAATAACAGTATAAAACCTGAAATATGGAAATTATTTCAAGAGATACTTCCAAAAATGGCCTACCCTACACTGAATATAATGCACCCGGTTTTTATTGGTATTGGTGACAATGATATTAACGTACCCGTACTCATGCAGAGATACTTTGCAGAGGATGTCGACATTTCTGGTACAATTAGTGAAGTCCATATTTATCCTGGGCTTGATCATAGTGCTATACTCAACTATTCACTTCGTGATTCGGTACCATTTGTGCAGCATATAATGAGAGCAATATAAACGTTCTAAAGATATTTAGAAAATTCATGCACACAGGCTATGCTTTATGAAAAAAAATGTCAGATATGAGTTTCATCACATCGGGATCCCACTCCAGGACGGTAGGGAAGAGGGCGTATTCAGTGAAGTCGCCGGAATGTATACCACCGACAATCCCGGCAAGTTCCGGATACAGTGGCACAGATTCACGGAGAACTCGACTTTACACCCTTTAATTAAAAGCGTCCCCCATGTTGCATTCAGGGTTGATAACTTGTCTGAGGCGATAAAGGACGAGTGCCTTCTCCTCGGACCCTATGAACCCATCGACGATTTCTTCGTGGCGATTATCAATGATAATGGCGTTCCTGTTGAACTCATTCAGACCACACTGTCGGATGATGAGCTGTGGCGGCGCGCACGAGCAGGCGAAGGTACGTTGTACAGAGGATAATAATTCGTCTTAATCCTCATCAAATAACTAAATCATATGAAATGGTACTATATATCCTTGTAAGCGCACCCGTTTAAGTTGCACGAACTTTTTGAGATTTCCGGGGTTTCAGCCATCACCCGGTATTCTTCCGGCGTCAGGTTATTCAGGGATTCATGGGGGCGCTCGCTGTTTGACCTGCTCCCCGTTGATTAATACACCGCGATGTTAGTAATGTCTTCATCAGTCACATGAGGACATCCCCATGAAGAAGCGATTTTCCAACGAACAGATCATCAGTATTCTCCGCGAGGCCGAAACCGGTACTGTCAACCTGACTGTACCAGGCTGGCATTAAACTCAAGGTAACGCGTGAGCGCAGTTCGCTATGAGCGAACTGCGGACCTTTACACTCATGATCACCGCTTATGCATGCATTACGAACATAGCACTGTAGTAATCATCGGTAGCTGTTCAACTTAGCCCGTTACACTCGCTTTGTACTAAGATGCTTATCTAATAGATGATTTAAGATATCGTCTCAAGATCAAGATGGATTTATCAACATGACTAGAACAGAAAGACTTCTCGAACTACTACAGATATTAAGGGCACAAAGATATCCGATCACTGCATCCACCCTCTCAGAAAGACTGGGAATAAGTGTGCGATCTCTTTACAGGGATATAAAAATGCTGCAGCATCAAGGAGTATGCATTGAAGGTGGTGCTGGAATTGGTTACATCGTTAAGTCTGACTTTCATTTGCCACCCTTAAACCTTTCTCATGAAGAAATCAATGCCATTACACTTGGGTTAAATTGGGTATCTCATAATACTGACTGTAATTTCAAAATTACCGCAAAGAATGCACTAGCCAAAATACACGCCGTCATTCCTGGTGAATTAAAAAACCTTATTGAGAGTCAATCCTATCTGATCGGTCCTTCAGAAAATAATGAGATATATTTTGAAGGTGTTCGCAATGCTATTAAAAATCGCATGAGAATAAAACTAAAGTATTGTGATAAGAAGGATTGTTACTCTTCTCGAATCATATGGCCAATCGGATTGGTATACATGGAGTCATGCTGGCTTTTGGTTGCATGGTGTGAAATGAGAAATGATTTTCGTCATTTTAGAACGGACAGAATTCAAGATATTGTGCAACTTGATTCTACATATAGTGAAAGCAGAGAAGTTTTATTGAAAAAATGGAGGCTTAAAGAAGGGATCTGCGAGGAGAAAGAGTACTGACAAAAACTGTCACAGCTAATTTGTATACTAACCCAGCTGAAAGACTCAATTCTACTTCATAGGGGGGGTTATGAATTTCAAGAATAAAGTTGCTGTCATAACAGGAAGCACTACAGGTATAGGTGAGGCAGTCGCAGACCAATTACATAAGCATGGATCTAAGGTCGTTATTGTATCCCGTTCGTCAGAACAGGCTAAACAAAAAGCGAAACAATTATCTTCACAGGGACAACAAGCCGTGGGGATCGGATGTGATGTGTCACAGCCTGAACAAGTACGGCAAATGATAGATGATGTTATCAAACATTTCGGCAGACTTGATTATGCAGTAAATAATGCAGGCTTAACAGGTGAACATGGTATAAATATAACTGAGCAGACAATTGAAAACTGGGATAAGGTTATTGCAACTTCATTGAGCGGTGTTTTTTACTGCCTAAAATATGAAATACCTCAGATGATGAAATCTGGTGGCTCTATAGTTAATTTATCTGCAGTAAATGGACTGGTTGGCATTCCTGGGTTAGCACCTTACACCGTGGCTAAACATGGCATAATCGGTTTAACCCAAACCGCAGCGCTGGAGTTTGCATGTGAAGGCATTCGAATCAATGCAGTAGCTCCGGGCTATGTCCAAACCCCACGAATGAGTGAGTTCCCAGAAAATATCGTACGTAGTTTCGCAAATAGCCACCCTATGAAAAGGATGGCAAAAATGCAAGAAGTAGCAGACTTCATACTGTTTTTACTGTCAGATAATTCAGCATTCTGTACCGGAGGAGTTTATCCAATCGATGGCGGTTATTTAGCTGAGTAAAATTTCCCTAAAGCCCTTTTAAACTTTAAGAATTGCCTCGCCAAAGTCGTAGGCTAGCTGGGGTGTATAGTTAACGCTTCCATTATCAGGCCTGTGATGAAAATATTTCAAGTATGGGTTAATATTGGGATTGATGATCGGCACTCCATTTGTTCATATATCATGCCATTAACAACGTCCTCTTCTGGCACTCATGGGACGTCCAGGGCCCGGGAGTACTCCCCTGGACGCATGGTCCAGATTGATCATTATGATTTTTTATGGTTTTGTGAAGATAAGAATAACGAGAGCCAAAAAGGCTAAAATTGAAGAGGAGCACTACCATGAGCAATCCAGAAATAAAAAATAAGGGCCATGAACCTCCGGATGGTCTTCCTCGTTATCGTCTCCTGACAGGTAAGGATGACGCTAAATTTTGTCATCGGGTTTCAGAAGCACTGGCGCTTGGTTATCAACTGTATGGCTCCCCCGCCGCAACGTTTAATGGGCAGGATGTGATTGTTGCGCAGGCTATCATATGGCCTGAGGTACAGCAGAATCAGGCTTCGTAGGAATGAGTGGGCTCGCAGCGTCCGGAATCCGCCCGGTGCTGTAAATCACCGCAAGGTCTGTCATAAGGTAATTGCATCACGCATCGCGACACCTTTTTTCTTTACGCAGGCCTTCTCTTTCACTGTTTGTCAGAACTGTGGACCGCAGTAATCTCCACCCCGTGCTTTAATCAATGAGAGTGATGTCGGGTGCAAATTAAACTACCTTTCTCAACAGCAAAGGCGGGATAACCCTACCTTCGCAGGGTTTCTACGCCTGGTAATATGCCCATGACAGTCTCTAAGACCGCTTAGAGCGAGAAGCGTAAGTGAGAGTTTGTAATGATTACCAGGATGCAGAACTAAAATCGGCCGCTGATAATCAATGAAGAGCAGGTCAGGGTGACCAGCTCCCTTCCGTTTATATATTTCGGGCAGGCGAGCATACGTTTTTACTTAATACTCGTTCACTTTAAGGCTTCCTCTCTGCCGTGATACCAGGTTTCAAAAGCATCAGGGGTCATCGGTTTGGCAAAAAAATAGCCCTGAACTTCATCGCAGCCCAGCCTTCTTAAAATATCAACGGTCCTGGCATCCTCGACGCCTTCGGCCAGAACGATATAGTCGAGCTGCTTGAGGAGTGTGATAACGTTGCGAACAATAATGCGGCTGGCATTGTCGTCAGCAACCTTACTCACAATAGAGCGGTCAAGCTTGATGATGTCCATCGGGATTTGTCGCAGGTAATTAATGTTGCTGTATCCGGAACCAAAATCATCCAGAGATATTTTAAATCCGCGTTGTTTGAGCATGTCCAGGCCGATAAGTGCAGCGGGGCTTTCCAGCATCTTCTCGGTTTCCAGACACTCCACCCCCAGCAGGGCGGGATCCAGACGCGCGTCCAGCATTTTCTGTTCCAGCTCATCGCAGAAATCTGGTCTTGAAAAATCACTGGCAGCCAGATTAATCGACACAGGGAAAGAAAGTCCACGGCTTTGCCAGGCACTCAGTTGCACAATAGTGTGATCGATAACCCATGCTGTGAGTTCACGCATCAGGCTGGTCTTTTCGACCAGAGGAATAAACACACCCGGCAACACTTCGCCATTTTTAGGATGTTGCCATCTAAGCAAAGCTTCGGCTCCGGTTACACGCCCTGTCACCAGTGAGATTTTCGGCTGATAAACCAGATATAAGCCCTGGTTTTCTTGTAGCGCTTGTCTAACTTCAGTAAGAAGGCTGAAATCAGTCTTCTTACGGCTATCCAGTGCGTCATCATAAACTGTAAACCGGCGCCCCTGACTTATCCCTTCATGCAATGCGCTGACTGCACGGCGCAGTATTTCATTCGATGTCAGAGATTTATCGCAAAGCCCGGAGTCACCCATGTGAATATCAAGATCAAGGGGAACTTCAGGGGTAAGCCTGGCCTGGATCCCCTGAAGGCTTTGAGAGATATCTTCTAATGTCCGAGTTTTTTCCTTATGGGTAAAAAAGGCAAATCGTCCAACTGCCACGGCGTAGAGCGGCCCTTCTAAAGGTAGGCGGATCTGCAGCTCTGCGACCATATTACGAAGTAGATTTTCTACGGCAGTCATACCGAGTGAGCGAGCCATTTCGTAGGCTAATGGCATATCAATACAATCAATAATGACGAGCCTGAATACGCCTTCAGTTGAAACCTCTATATCCTTCAGCAGTCGCTGCCGGTTTGGTAATAGCGTGACTATATCGAGGTAGCCGACGGAGTGCCACGAGGCCAGAAAATCCGATATAAGTCCTGCAATCTTTTCAAAAAGATCGAGCTGCTCGTCTGAAAGTTCCCTGGGCTGAGTATCGAGGATACACAAGGTACCTATGGGTACTCCATCCTGGGTTTTAAGTGGGCAGCCTGCATAAAAGCGAATGAATGGATCCTCTTTCACCGCGTGATAGTCACGAAAGGTAGGGTGCAGATGAGTGTCATGACAAATGAATGTCTTACTCTGCTCCTGGGTCTGTACGCAAAATGCCTCGCTCAGGCTGATTTCAGTGACGGCAACATTTTGGGCTGATTTGATGTATTGCTTTTCTTCATCGAGAACAGAAACAAAGCCCATCGGCATGTTCAGCAATTGGCATATTAGATGAGTATATTTTTTTAACGCATCATCCCGGCCCTTGTCAGGATTTTTCAACAAGTCGATTGCCGCAAGTCTTTTACTTTCATCTCTGCTGAGATCGGTCAACATGGCAAGACATCCTCCGGCGCAATAGGCTTCTGGTTATTCCACACTCAAAGGTAGCATGCATCATTCTTCCAATGGCATATGGTAATACATACGCTGTGACCTGCATAAACTCTCACATTAAAATGTTTCCAGTTGATTGTCTCCCGGAAATGTCGCCCCCGGCCGCCCGGTAATCCATTTGCTGGTTTTGTTTGTGTCAGTAATGTCCGCTCCTGGCACAGAGTAGACTTTTGAGCTTTGCCCTGCCCCGGAAATCTGAACTGAGCTTTGACAATTATTAGGAGCCGGCTTACCTGACGTTGGCAGGACCGCCTTTCAAGGTGCTGCGGCTCCGTGGTATCAGTACACCCGATGCCGCAAACGCCTTTGCCGAAGAGTTCATGGCTGGCTACAACCGCCGTGTAGTCACGCATAGAACCTGGTTCGGGCGACATTCAGTACCCGCCACAACGTCATCACACCCCACTCAGTGCGGTGTTCATTAGTCGTGAGTAGTCTGATAGATTTTTTGAAGCGTCCGTGTCTTTGAATTAACCATTTTAGACATTTTAGTACAGTAAGATTCCCTGTTTTTTACAGCATCGAACGAATGATAATCTGCTGATTATAAAGATAAAATAAAATCAATATAAAATTTTATTGAAACTTTAAAAAAAATAACGTTACCATTTAGTACAGTTCAAAGCGATGCAAGGAATGAGCATGCCTTACCTGTTACTAACACCATCGACCCTGTTTTGGCGAAGGAATGATGTCTTACGCCATCTTGTCGTTCAGGGCACGAACCCGGTTCTTATGACAGGGGTGAAATGGGCTTTAAACGCGGTAATGCTGTATAAACGGCAAATCGGCAATGTTCAGTGGCCGTTGCCCCACCACAATGGATCGAAACTGCTGGTTTTAACGCTCCATGTACAGCTCCATTCTGTTGGCCTGCAGCCAGAATCCGCTCCAGGAAAAGCGTTTTATATTGCTGCGATCTCCCTCATCGTTCCCATTATTAATCGTCTGATTTCCCATGTGCGGCTATCGCCGCGTTACGGCCGGGAAATGCTTTCCCGAACTGCAGGTCAATGGCTGCGCCACTCTCATGGCAACCAGAGTCACGCCTCGTTGCTAAACCGATTTAGCTTTTCAGTGATGTCGATAATGGAATCGGCGATGAGTCGGGCAGAATATTGCTCTCTGTTGCGTAATATTCTGCTTACCAGTTCGCAACTTTGTCCTTTACGAAGCTGGCTTTTTATTCTAACTGGAATCGGTACTTGTTCACTCGTAAACAATCAGCGGCCTGTTGATAAATAATAATTTCATGATTTAATTAATCCCAACGGAATAGTTTATTATGTACAGGATATACTTATATCTTATTCTCGCCGCATCGGTTTCCGCACTGGCGACAGATATGATCGTTCCAGCGCTGCCCTTGTTACAAAAAGCGTTTAATACTGATTATTCAGCTATACAGTTAACCATTAGTGGTTTTCTGGTGATATACGCGGCCAGTCAGTTACTGTCAGGATTTCTCGGTGAAAAGCTGGGTAAATTACGAATACTGACGGCCAGCTTTTTGCTCTTCCTGGCGGGAAGTCTCCTCTGCTTTATGTCCGACAGCTTAGAGATGTTGTTAGCCGGCAGGGCACTACAGGCTCTGGGTGCCGGCGCCGGGCCTGTTCTGTCCAAAGCCATCGCCAAAGAGACGTTTACCCCATTAACACTCAAGCGCGCGCTTTCCGATATTTCTTCAGCCAGTGCAGTTGTTCCTCTCATTGCGCCCCTGGCTGGCGCCGCAATCCTCGGCTATCTGAGCTGGAACACGATATTCCTTGTCATGGCCCTGTTTAGCGTCGTCACCCTTTTGCTCTCTCCGCGTCGCCTCGTGTATCATGACGTGGCCACAGTATCCTCTTCTTCCGGTTTTATCACCCCTGCATTTATTCAGGGAACGCTGCTGGTTTCGCTGATCCTGAGTTCGCTGTTTTGCTATATCTCACTGTCGCCGGCCATCTTTATGCAGCAGCTTGGGCTAAGCACCATACACTACTCGCTGCTGTTCTCTGCATCCGTATTATTTTTTATTATTGGTAATCAGTTCGCAAAATTCGAGCGAATAATTAATCCATGGTTTTTGTTTGGTATTAATGCACTGTCGGTCTTTCCCTTTATTATCGGTAGTCACTCGCTGATATTGTGCATCGCCGGATCGATGATTTTCAACCTCACCCTTGGCGCCTATTACCCGAGCGCGAACTTCATCGCCCTGCAAATCAAAGGGAAAAAAACAGGTATTGCGGCGTCCGTCACCGGATTTATTCAAACAGTGAGTGCCGGTGCCATCAGCTATTTCGCCGTAAAACTGACGGATACCGGTATGGGTTTTGACAGAACCCTCGGCATGAGCACGTTAACACTGGCAATTTTATCTCTTCTGGTAGTCACTACAATGAAGGTAACACAATGGAAAACTGGCAAAAAAGGAAAATAGACAGGTCATTAAAATATCAGACCAGGGTATTTTCAGAACATATTAACGAACTGGTCGCAGTAAAAAGAGAAGGTAAGGTCATTACCCTCGACGATGGCAGAAAAATGGTGGAATTTGTCTCTTGCTCTTACCTTGGGCTGGAGACCCACCCGGCGCTGAAAAAAGCGGTTGTCGATGCCATTGAACGTTTTGGTGTGCAGGTTTCTGTCGCCAGAACGCGGGTTAAAGTCGATCTCTTTCCGCAGCTGGAAGCGCGTCTGAACGACATCATGCATGGGGCTCATACCCTCACGTTCAACGCGGTGACTCTCTGCCATATTGCGGTGCTGCCGCTGCTGGCATCCGGGACGCTGCCGCATTTTACGTTCAGTAAAAAACCGTACTTTATTATGGAGAAGACCGCGCACGCTACGTTGCAGATCAACCGCGGACTCTTACAGCAGTTTGGCGAAGTCGTCAGAATTGATTTCCAGGACAAGGCGCGGATTGAAGAGGCTTTTCGCTATGCGGCCAGCCAGGGACTGACACCGATCTCGGTATCAGACAGCGTAGGCTCAATGGGTGGTATCGCCCCTGTCGCACATATCGTTCGCCTGGCGCATCAGTATGACGGCTTCGCCTATATTGACGATGCGCACGGCACCTCTATCTACGGGGATTACGGTTCGGGATATGTCATGTCATGCCTCAACCATCGACTTGACGAGCGTATTATTATCGCCGGATCGCTGTCCAAGGCTTTTGGCTCACACGGCGGATTTATCGCCTGTCGGGAAGCTGAGACCATCAACTTTATTAAAACCTACGGTACAACCTACGCCTTTGGTGGACCACCGTCATTACCGGGGATAGCAGCATGCGTCGCCTCAGCCGATCTCCACCTGGACGGCACCGTCACAGCCCGTCAGGAGAAGCTACAGAACGTCATTCGTTATTTTGACGAAGTGTTCGGCGGGACCGAGATAGTTAACCGGGGCACAACAATGCCGATTCGGGGGATCCTGATAGGTAACGAAGACCTCGCCATTACGATGTGCAAAAAACTGCACGATCGCGGCTTCGCCACGACAGTGGCGATGTATCCAACCGTTGAGGAAGGACACGCCATTCTGCGTTGCGCATTGTCTGCGCTTCATGAGAGCGGGCAAATCGACGACTTCCATAAAAACTTCAGCGAATCACTGGCTGAAGCCACAAAATAAATAGCTACTGCCGGCCTGCTTCGTCAGGCCGCTTACGGACACTAGCTCATATGAAAGGAACAAATTTCCCGCTACGGGGAACGTCTCTTATGGTGGCGACCATTATCGGTGGAGGCATGTTCGCGTTGCCGGTTGCTTTCGTCCACGTGTGGTTTATAAAGGGCCTTCTGGTCCTGTCGGTAACAGGCATATTGATGCTGATCACAGGGTTGATCCTCGTCGACATTACGATGCGCTTTCCTCCTGGAGCCAGTTTTCATACCTTCACCCACGCCCTGCTCGGACCCGCTGCCAGCGTTATCATCGGCGTGGCTTTCTGTTTCGTACTCTATTTACTGACCTACGCGTACATATCAGGCGCAGCATCGATATTGTGTGATCTCCTCCCTCCCGATATTGCAGGCCGCAGCTGGCTGCCGATCATTTTGTTGTCGCTAACGACCTCGCTGATTCTGTGGGCAGGCGGCAAATTGCCCGGTTTTCTCCTCTCCGGCCTTATCGCTGCCAAATTCACCCTTTTTCTCCTGCTGTTCGCCGGTACCGCAGGAGGCGTAAAAGCACTCAGATTACTCGACCTCGCCGGCAGCACGCCGCTACAGTATTACCTGCCGATCGTACCGGTCTGCGTTATCGCTTTTGGATTTCATGGCAGCGTTCCCTCCCTGACAAGAATGTACCGGGGGGATAATCATCGCGCGATTCTCCGCTCTCTCTATTACGGTTTCGCCGTTTCGTTAACTGTCTATGCTTTCTGGCTGACGCTCACGATGGGCGCGCTCACGCCTCAGGCTATCCGGCATGTCAGCGATGAAGGTGGGAATATTAGCGCCTTTATTACTGCCCTCAATATCCACCGGACTACCTCTGCTACCAGTCTGATACTGGTCGCCTTTGGGTGTATTGCCGTTTTAGCTTCACTGATGTCGGCTTCAATCGGCTTAAGCGATTATCTTGAGGATACACTGAACAAAATTAACTGTCAGTATTCACGCCCGCTGGCAATATTTCTGACTTATTTACCTCCTGCAATGGCCTGTATTATTGCTCCGCAAGGTTTTTTATCTGCCTTGTCCTTTGCAGGTATATCACTGGTGTTGTGGAGTATTATACTACCCCCTTATTTGCTCATCAAAGCCAGGCGTTCAAGGCTACCTCCGGTATATAGCTTTCCGGGAAATAATTTTCTCCTGAAAATAATCATTGTTACCGGACTCATACTCTGGTTACTGATGAGTTACGCATGTCTTTAATAAAGACCTGTCTCATTCACAACTGACTTTGCAAGGAAACTATTATGTCTTTTATTACACTACGTACCGGGGTGGCTGTCGCGCTGTCATCTTTGATGATAAGCCTGGCCTGCCCGGCTGTCAGTGCCGCACCATCCGTGAATCAGGATATTCTCGTTCAAAAGGAAAGTGAATATCCTGCATGGTGGAAAGAAGCTGTTTTTTATCAGATCTATCCTCGCTCATTTAAAGACACCAATGATGATGGCATTGGCGATATTCGCGGTATCATTGAAAAGCTGGACTATCTGAAATCGCTCGGTATTGACGCTATCTGGATAAATCCCCATTATGACTCTCCGAACACAGATAACGGCTATGACATCAGTAATTATCGTCAGATAATGAAAGAGTATGGCACAATGGAGGATTTTGATAACCTTGTTGCCGAAATGAAAAAACGAAATATGCGCTTAATGATCGACGTGGTCATTAACCATACCAGTGATCAACACCCGTGGTTTATTCAGAGTAAAAGCGATAAAAACAACCCTTATCGTGACTATTATTTCTGGCGTGACGGAAAAGATAATCAGCCACCTAATAATTACCCCTCATTTTTCGGCGGCTCGGCATGGCAAAAAGATGCAAAGTCAGGACAGTACTATTTACACTATTTTGCCAGACAGCAACCTGATCTCAACTGGGATAACCCGAAAGTACGTGAGGATCTTTACGCAATGCTCCGCTTCTGGCTGGATAAAGGCGTTTCAGGCATGCGATTTGATACGGTGGCAACTTATTCCAAAATCCCGGGATTTCCCAATCTGACACCTGAACAACAGAAAAATTTTGCTGAACAATACACCATGGGGCCTAATATTCATCGATACATTCAGGAAATGAACCGGAAAGTTCTGTCCCGGTATGATGTGGCCACCGCGGGTGAAATTTTTGGCGTCCCGCTGGATCGTTCGTCGCAGTTTTTTGATCGCCGCCGACATGAGCTGAATATGGCGTTTATGTTTGACCTCATTCGTCTCGATCGCGACAGCAATGAACGCTGGCGTCACAAGTCGTGGTCGCTCTCTCAGTTCCGCCAGATCATCAGCAAAATGGATGTCACGGTCGGAAAGTATGGCTGGAACACGTTCTTCTTAGATAACCATGACAACCCCCGTGCGGTATCTCACTTCGGGGATGACAGGCCGCAATGGCGGGAGGCGTCGGCTAAGGCACTGGCGACGATTACCCTCACTCAGCGGGCGACGCCGTTTATTTATCAGGGTTCAGAGCTGGGAATGACTAATTATCCCTTCAGGCAACTCAACGAATTTGACGACATCGAGGTCAAAGGTTTCTGGCAGGATTATGTCCAGAGTGGAAAAGTCACGGCCACAGAGTTTCTCGATAATGTGCGCCTGACGAGCCGCGATAACAGCAGAACACCTTTCCAGTGGAATGACACCCTGAATGCTGGTTTTACTCGCGGAAAGCCGTGGTTTCACATCAACCCAAACTATGTGGAGATCAACGCCGAACGCGAAGAAACCCGCGAAGATTCAGTGCTGAATTACTATAAAAAAATGATTCAGCTACGCCACCATATCCCTGCTCTGGTATATGGCGCCTATCAGGATCTTAATCCACAGGACAATACCGTTTATGCCTATACCCGAACGCTGGGTAACGAGCGTTATCTGGTCGTGGTGAACTTTAAGGAGTACCCGGTCCGCTATACTCTCCCGGCTAATGATGCCATCGAGGAAGTGGTCATTGATACTCAGCAGCAGGCGGCTGCGCCGCACAGCTCATCCCTGTCATTGAGCCCCTGGCAGGCAGGTGTGTATAAGCTGCGGTAATCACCTGGGGGATTGATGACAAGTTCCCCAGACAATAGAGTTTTCCAGGTCTTTAGCACTGCTGTGCTCAGCGATAGTTGTGCTCTCCTGTGACTTCGTAAGTGCCTGTCTCATGGCAGGCATTGTCAGGTCAGAAGCCTTCTCAGGCAGCCCCGAGCAACAGCGCCCAGTTAGCATCCCCCTGAAAGATGGGGGGTATGTATAAATTAGCGTTAAAGAACATGAACCAGCCACCGTCATCTCATCAACCAACAGGCGAGATGAGCTCCGATTCCTGATTCTTCACATTGCCGTTGATGCGCCTGAAGCCTCGCCCTTTAGGGCCGGGAAATAAGCACAGCATCTGGCGATCTCTTTTGCCACTTTACTGATCACATCCGGCCTCATCCATTTCCGGGCGGCTTCAGCCATCAGGAGAAATGGTAGTGGTCGTGTATATGAGCCAGGCCAAAAAAAGGTGTGATATCGATCGCCTGGAAAGTTGAAACGGTTCAACGCTGGCGCAGCAACACTACGCGTTGCTGCTATGCTTACCGTACTATGCGAAGTGTAAATATTCATTACCTAGTGTGATTGATTTTCCGGGCAGGCATCTGTTTTTACTGATAAAATTCTCTAAAGGCGCCCTGATTACCAGGCATTAGGCGTACTACTGGCGCCTATTATGATATCGACTTTCAAAAGGATGCTGCGGGTTCAGTGTTGCAACCTGGCAACATGTTTTGAGGTAATGACATCTTTTAGTGGTTTGCCTTCAGGCCACGTGAACAGATTGAGTAATTACAGGCCCTCATGATGACTGAACAGACGCTCGCTAGACTGCTCAACATTGATCAAACGGTAAATCCTCCCCGTATCGCTGCCTCCGGTGACTGGGTGCTAGCGCATTATGCTTGTCTGGAGCCTGCCGTCAGCGCGTTACAGCCTCAACTCCTTTCGAACGCCATTTTCGATCTGAGCCAGTTAGGGACACTTGATACCGCGGGCGCCACGCTGCTGGTTAAGCTTATTGGTGAAAAAAATGTGCTTGAGCTCGAACGTATTGCACCAACGCTTCCCTTAGAGCGTCGTGTCCTGCTGCAAACAGTCAGATCGGCACTACAGAATTACGTCACCCCTCCTGCGCAGCATCAGCCGGGGATCGTGACCGAGCTATTGGCGAACATCGGTAAGTCGGTAGAAAGCTTCTGGCAGAATCTTGTTGCCCTCATCGGGTTTATCGGGCTGACGATGGAGGTACTTTTTGCCACCCTGTTGCGTCCTGCTCACTGGCGGGTGACTTCTCTGGTCGCTAATCTGCAGCAAATTGGCCTGAATGCCGTGCCTATCATTGCGTTGCTGACCTTTATGGTCGGCGCGGTAATTGCATTCCTGGGATCAACGGTACTGTCCACTTTCGGCGCCAGTATATTTACCGTTCAACTGGTGGCGTTTTCATTCCTGCGCGAATTTGCCGTGCTGCTGGCGGCAATACTGATGGCCGGACGAACTGCCAGTGCCTTCACTGCACAGATTGGCCTGATGAAGGCTAATGAAGAAATTGATGCTATCCAGACAATGGGGCTAAATCCGGTTGAACTGCTGGTGCTTCCACGCGTGCTGGCGCTGCTTGTGGCGCTGCCAATGATGACCTTCATCGGTATGATCTGCGGGATTTTGGGTGGTATTGTTGTATGTGCTTTAACACTGGATATATCCCCAACAATGTTTTTAACCATAATGCAGAACAACGTCGGCTTTGAGCATTTTTGGGTGGGAATGATTAAAGCTCCGGTGTTTGCTTTCCTGATTGCCATCATCGGTTGTCTCGAAGGATTTAAGGTCAGCGGAAGTGCTGAATCGGTGGGAGAACATACCACCGCAAGCGTTGTACATTCAATATTCGTAGTGATCCTGCTGGATGCGGTTGCGGCACTGTTTTTCATGGAGATGGGATGGTAAAAGACATGAGTCAGGACGCCATAATTCGCATTCGTAAACTGCGTAATTGCTTCGGTCCGCAGTGTGTACACGTCGATCTCGACCTCGATGTGTGTCGTGGCGAAATACTGGGTGTAGTGGGCGGGTCGGGTACCGGAAAGTCAGTGCTCCTGCGTAGCATCGTCGGTCTTCGTCACCCGACGGACGGACGAATTGAGGTATTTGGTGAAAATATCACCGAACTCAGTGGCGTGCGCCGCTCCGTGCTAGAAAGGCGTTTTGGCGTCCTGTTTCAGCGAGGGGCATTGTTCAGCTCGCTGACAGTCACGGAGAACGTGGCTCTGCCGCTAATTGAGTTTGCTGGGCTTCCTCGCCGCGACGCCGAGCAGCTGGCGCAGGTTAAACTCGCACTGGCTGGTTTGCCCGGCAGCGCCGGAGATAAATATCCCTCGTCACTTTCAGGTGGCATGGTGAAACGCGCTGCACTGGCCAGAGCGCTGGCTTTGGATCCGGAAATCCTGTTCCTTGATGAGCCAACCGCTGGTCTCGACCCTATAGGTGCCGCCGCGTTTGATAACCTCATTGCCACACTGCGCAATGCGCTTGGGTTAACTGTATTCTTAGTTACACACGATCTGGATACCCTTTATACAATTTGCGACAGGGTAGCGGTGCTTTCGCAAAAAAAAGTTTTAGTCGTGGATTCACTGGACGTGGTGGCAGCAACGCCAGATCCCTGGATTCAGGAATATTTCCACGGCCCACGCGGGCGAGCAGCACAGCAGACTCAGGCGACGTTACAAGAGGGGCAATAAAAAAATGGAAACTCGCGCTCACCATGTTCTCATTGGATTGTTCACTCTCATCATTTTCACTGCAGTGCTATTGTTTAGCCTGTGGCTGAGCAAATCTGACAGAGATCGCCAGTTCCACACGTACGACATCGTATTTAGCGAGGCGGTGAGCGGCCTTTCCCAAGGAAGTACAGTTAATTTTAGCGGGATCCGGGTTGGTGAGGTGATTCAGCTTCGTCTGGACAGGGATAACCCCGGTAAAGTTTGGGCCCGGATCAGAGTTGAGGCCTCTACGCCTGTTCGCCAGGATACCAAGGCACGGCTGGCTATGGCAGGTATTACCGGGACATCAATTATTC
Source organism: Klebsiella sp. A-Nf5 (assembly GCF_002810545.1). NCBI lineage: Bacteria > Pseudomonadati > Pseudomonadota > Gammaproteobacteria > Enterobacterales > Enterobacteriaceae > Klebsiella > Klebsiella sp. A-Nf5. Next base: position 58,571 of record NZ_PIOG01000040.1, read on the forward strand.
AGCTTAGCGGTGGAAGTGAAACCAGCCCGGTGCTGGAGGGAGAAAATGATAGGATCCCTGTGATCATTGCAACCCCTTCTCCGCTGAACCAGTTGCTTACTAATGGCGAAGATGTAATGACCAACGTTAATGAGGTCCTGTTACGCTTAAATCAGATACTCACTACGGAAAATCAGCAGCGAATAGTCAAAACGTTAGACAACCTGGAAAAAATTACTGGTACCGTGGCCGATCAGCGTGAAGATATCAGTACCATCCTGCAGCAACTGGCGATAGTGACGAAACAAAGTAACGAGACGCTGGCGCAAACCAACCGTCTGATGCGCAATGCAAACTTGCTGCTGGACGGTAAGGGGAAAGATTTGGTTAATAATGCGGCCAATACCCTGGCACTATTGCAAAAGACGACCAGTCTGTTAAATCAGATCGTCATCGATAATCAGCATTCACTTAACAACGGCATTCAGGGATTTAACGAACTGGGGCCAGCCTTAGCTGAATTACGCAAAACCCTGGCCACTTTACGCGCAGCGATCAACAGCCTGGAAGCAAACCCAGCGGCCCTTTTAAGAGGGCCGGAACGTATGAAGGAGTTTACACCATAATGGCCGTTTTTACTCTTGGGTTTTCCTGTTTACCTCGCAAGAATCTAAGGCTGCTGATTGTACTGGTATGTCTGCCGTTGGCCGCATGCACGGTGTTGCCGCAAAGACCTGTTTCGCAGGTTTGGTTATTGCCAGCCCAGCCGGGAGTGCCTGCCAGCGGTCCAACCATAAACCGATCGCTGCGTGTTATGCAGCCCAGTACCAGCCAGTTTATCAACAGTTCACGTATTGCGGTTCAGCCTCAGGGTGCAGAGATAACAGTCTACAGCGGGTCGCGCTGGAGTGATTCGGTGCCTGTATTGTTTCGTAATCGTTTGACACAGGAATTGCGCACGGATGGCCGTTTCATTTCTGTCAGTAGTGATGAAGATAATTTGCAGGCCGATTTTGAACTCGGGGGGGATTTATCCTCATTCCAGGGGGTCTATAGCGATAAAAAAGGCGAAGTGCTGATTCAGTTTGACGCGCGTCTGGTGCAAACATCCGACCGTCGCGTGATAGCCAGCCAGCGTTTCGTGATACATCAACCCATAAGCGGTAGTTCGATGAGCCAGGTCGTCGAGGCCTTTGGTCTGGCCAGCGACAGGCTTGCCGCAGATATACTTCGCTGGCTGGGAAACTCCAGCGCGATGAGGTCACCTTGAACATAAAACGCATTAAGCGCACCAGGTTTGTAGTAGCTAATTTGAGATGTCCGTCTGGGGCTGCGGATGTTTTCCTGGACTGTTATGTTATGATCCCAAGATGCTGCCGGTACTTCACCGGACTCATTGCACCTAATGATAGCTTGATACGTTTCTCGTTATACCAGCGTATGTACCTGTCCAGGAAGCAGATAAATTTTTCCAGCGTGATACCAGCCCAGTTTCTGCCATAGAACATTTCGTTTTTGATACGCCCGAAGAAGCCTTCACACGCCGCATTATCCGACGAGCATCCTTTGCGCGACATGGACCTTATAATTCCGGATATGTTGATACGATCAAGCCAGCCCGGCCACCGGTAATGGCCACCACGATCGCTGTGTATTACCGGTTTATCATGTTCGTTGAGCGTATCGAGTGCTTCATCGAGCATCGTATTCACCAGCGTTGCGTCCGGGCGTGTTCCTATCGACCAGCTTACAACCTGGCCATCAAAGCAGTCGATAACCGGCGACAGATAGACTTTTCCAGCCGGAAGCTGGAACTCCGTAATATCGGTCAGCCACTTCTCATTTGGCCTGCAGGAACTAAAATCCCGGGCGAGTAAATTTTCCGGTGCCGGGCCGATTTCGCCACAGTAAGAGTTGTATCGTCGTCGCCTGGTGCGCTTAACAACGAGCTGCTCTTCTGCCATCAGTCTGCGGACGACTTTCTCAGAAATAACTCTGTTGTTACCGCGAAGCATCGCGTGAAGACGCCGGTAGCCGTAACAGCGGTAATTTTCCTCAAAGATATTAGCCATGATCACACGTATTTCCGCATACTTATCGCAAAAGCGCTTGCTGGCTTTGTGGTAAAAATAGCAACTGCGGGCAAGTTGCAGAACGCTTAGCAACTCAGCAACAGGGTACTTTTTCTTAAGGGCATCAAATATCAGGGTTTTCTCCCTGTTTTTCAGGATCAGAAAGTTGATGTCCAGGTCTTTTTTATCAGTTCATTCGCCTTGGTCAGTATGTCCCGTTCGGGCTGCAGTTGATAAGCCTGCTGCCTAAGTCGCTGGATTTCACCGAGCAAAGCATCCTGGTTTTTATCTTGAAGGACAGTTTTTCGTTTGTGCATGGATTGATAAGCCTCGTCACTGATAAGGTCTTTCTTCCATTTGTACAGGACTGGAACGCTGACGCCTATGTTTTGTGCAACCTTAAGCGCGGTTCCACGTCGGCTGCAGAGCTCTCTGACGGCCTGAGATCTCTCTTCCGGGCTGAAGCATTTGTTTGTGCCTGAGCGAATAATCAGAAGACGGCTGTTCGGGTAAAATTCCCGAATCCAGGATTTGAGAACCTCGTTGCTGGGGTAACCAATGGCGCGACGAGTGAACGACAGGCATCCACCGTGTGTAAGATAATGCTCGACAGCAGCAATTTTCTGCGCACGTGAATAGCGTTCCCTTGGCTTTAAATCTCTGGGTAAATCGCCCTTCTGTTCATAAATCCGCACCCAACGGCTCAACTGTTTTGTGGAAGGATATCCCAGCTCCATGACAACAACGGAGGCTTTCTTTCCGTACCGGTAATAGAGTTCGACGGACCGGATCCGGTTCTCATATGAATGCATAAATTAACTCCTGAAGGTCCAGGAGTTCGTCCCCCCCTCTTTTGCCGCCACTTTGCCATTAATGCGACAGAACCTATAGTACCGCAGTTTCTCCCCTTTATTTTTACTGACGAGCAGACAGAAACCGAAAAAAGCGGCGTTGACATGCCGTGGAGGCCCTTATAGTACAATAATTTTCGATATCGAAATTAACCCCATTTAGCATGCCAGAAATATATGTTTCCTGGCAGCAATGACCGGTAGCGAGGAAACTTACCCCAGTTCGGGTGTTTTCAATAACTCCGGATGTTGTGATAGTTTAGAAAAAATGATAATTATTATCATTTAAGATCATGTTTGTTATTTTTATTTTGTTAAGTAAAAATAATGCGTGCGCACTACTGTTAGCTATACCACTATTTTTCAGCATTCGATATTTTTTGCTGTAAAACGTTTTTATTGGCACACCTCTTTTACGTGCTGCTTTTGACGTTTCCATTCCTGATGTGAGTAAATCAAGAATTACCTGATCTTCCGTATCTAATAAAATAAAATTATCGAACCTTGATGAGGCTTCTTTTAAAGATAAAAGAAGATCATTTTCTTTCGCTTTTTTTGAAACAATTCCTTTGTTATTAAATAATGATATTATTCCCTCAAAACGAAAATCATAGACAAAACAAATATGTATTTCTTGTTTGGGAATGGTTTTACATACATAATTTCTTAAATAGCAATTTTCAATTGCTATAAGTACGGTGTCATTTTTTAATATAGACAGCTTACTTACGATGCATATATCTTGTATGTCAGCTATGGGTACATTAAGAAAATTAACACCTCTTTCTTTAAGGAGACAGGAAATACCATGAGAAAAAAAGCAATCATCACTAAATATATAATACATATTCAACTCCAAATTCATTCACTGACACATAATGGCAAAATGACTTTATGTTTTAAAAGATAACCCTTTCCATTTACTCTAATTATGAAGTCTTCAGTTAAACCTATTTCAATAACTTTTATTTTCAAATCCTTCATTACTTGCCATAACCTGTGGTGAGAACCTTTTAATCCATGTTTGTCCCATATCTGAGTCAGAATTTCATCATCATAAACAACCCTTTTAGTCGCATTTTTTAATAGATATAAAAACAATTCCGCCATGGTCTTCCTTAGTTTTATTAAATGAACTTTAGATGACATTCCGCTCACTCTCTTGATATTCAAAAGAGCACGTCCGGAAACCTGATATAGAATTTCATTACCAATATTATATCCATATATTACTTTTGAATTATATTTCATATGCATCCTGCCTTCAGATTAATTGAATAACACAGCGACAAAAAGAGAAGGCTGAAAACCATATTCGTTCGCAATGTATTTTATTTCAAGAATTTAATTTATAACGAAGGGCGAAAAAATGCGTAGTTTCATATGCTACATTCCATGTAGTTTTATAGAAGAATAACCACAGATTAGATGGGTTATAGTTAATCATATCTTTAAATTGTATGTTGTTTATTCATGTTAATGCACTGCAATATAAAAAATATAACATAAGTTTTTTTCCAAAATCCACGATAATTAACAAGATAGAAACATTCAGCAAACAATGAAATTACTAATTTCTATACATTTATTATCATTTCAAGTAGTAAAGATGTAAAAAAAAATTCCATAAAAATTAAAATCCTTATTTGTGAAATTTGCCCCTACATGTTTAGTTAGTTATTACAGAAATGATAAGTCGGAGCTGGAGTAAATGGAACATGAATATAGTTATAAACATAAATAATAATATCATAGTTTTTTCAAAATGATTTTTGATATAAATATGATAGTTAAATAATTGAAAATGCTATGAAATTTAATTTTAAATTTGATTAACTAAAAACTGAGTAATCTATCAATTTAATGGATGATGCTCTGATCTGTAATCGTTGCAACCGCTGATCCTACCCGGCAATAGTGGACATCCACCCGCATCCCCATCTTGCCAGCTTCAGTGGTGTGTTGCAGGTCGATGCGTATGCCGGGTTCAATGAACTTTACCGCAATGGCCAGCTAACGGAAGCAGCCTGCTGGGCTCGCGCCCTCCGTAAGATCCACGATGTGCACGTTTGCACCCCGTCAGCCCTGACAGAGGAAGCCCTGAAATGGATCGGCGAGTTGTATGCCATCGAGGCGGAAATAAGAGGAATATCTTCGTATGTTAATTAATGGGGCGAAGGTCACACAAATTGGAGTCATGCAATAAAAAGCGATACCGCGAATCTTTGTTATACATTTTTGTAAGTGAGTTAAAAATGAAACATTTAAATAACAGTTCAATAATTAAAATATTAAATGTAATTATTATGTTTATCATAAAAAAATTAAATTAACCTAGCACTCACACCAATAACGATACATTCAGCTCACATAAAACCATTGTTTAAGATGCATTTAATATTCACCATATAAACTGCGCTCACTTAGGATTTTTCTTTAAATAACAGTCATCGTCAATGAAAACCCTTACAAACACGGAAGAAACAGAGTTGTTTATAATAAACAATGAGTTAATGTTCGATCCGATTGAACGAGTCATACTTTCGTCATCCAATGGTATGAGGGTACATTTAACCAATATCGTAAGTAAAATGCTTTGTTACTTTTGCAGAAATAGTCAAACCCTTATTAATTATGATGAGATAATGGAGTTTGTATGGGGAGAGAAATACCGCCAGGTAAGTTATGGTTCGATGCACCAAGCACTCCTGGTGCTTCGTAAATCGCTTAAAAAAATTTCGAGCAGTGATATCGAGATAAAATCAATACGCAAGGCCGGCGTAATTTTTAATGCAGTTGTTGAAAAGAAAAACAATATCCATGACTCTGTCAACAATATTTCCATCAATAAAAAAAGTGTAAGCAAAAACTTAAAAAAATTATTAGCAAGATTGGTTTTACCTTTTTCTATATTTTTCCTTTTCATTAGTATTTTTTTAAATTCCGATATAGGTCTAAAAGATAGTGTTTTTGAAAATTACACCCCGGGAGTAAAATACTTAGGGCAATGTAATGTCAGATTTAATTCAAATGCCACTGATTCGGATAAACACTTACGTTTCCTGTATAAATATAAAAAACTTTGTGTTCCAGGCAGTGTCCTATTCATTACAGCTAATGAAAACACTTCATATGTTAGCATTGTACAATGTAAAAATAAGTATTTTGATAATAAAAGCCTAGGTAATTGTGGTGTGTCTTTATTTACTTTTGAGGATAAGCAGCATGAAACATAAATCAAAACTTCAAGTCATTGTTTTTTTTGCTCTAATAGCATTATGCTATGTGTGTTACTTTTTATTGTATAACTCAGATCATGTAGAGACATGTAGAAGTAACATGACAATTCAGAATGCTAATTCTGGAATTAATTCAAATGTGATTTTTCACTTTTTCAAAGATGAAGGGGTTCTGGAGTTGCATGGAGTTTACACTCTAGGAAATAAAGTCAAAAACAAAATAGATCGGCAAATAAAATTTAATTTAAAAAGAAATGGAAATAAATTAATACTTACAAATGAAAGAGTTATTAACAAGGATGATGAAAACTCATCTAGTGAGGTTATAAATAGTTCTCTGTCTGATTTTTTTATAAAACCTGGAACAACTCTTATTCTTGATCGAATATCATCTTTGAATGGTGAAAAAATATTTCAATGGTCTGGTTTACCTATCCTATATTGCTTTAAAAATTAAACAAAATTTGTTCTGTAGCAGAATTCAATAGCGTGTAATAAGTCTGTTATTTTCATCTTAATGAACGGGCAGCCAGTGCATAACCAACTGGAAACAGAGATTCAGCTTGTAAGCATCCCGGTAAAGCGGACCATTCACATTTAGAGATCTTTCTGCATACAGATTATGTTCCAGGAGGAGATCGCCATGCGCAAAGCCCGATTCACCGAACACCAGATCATTGCCGTTCTGAAGTCCGTCGAAGCCGGACGCACCGTCAAAGATGTGTGCCGCGAAGCCGGGATTTCTGAGGCCTCGTACTACAACTGGAAAGCGAAGTTCGGCGGTATGTAAGCCTCTGATATCAAAAAGATGAAGGGCCCCGAAGATGAAAACCGCCGGTTGAAACAGATGTTTGCGGACCTGAGTCTGGAGTGCCGCGCCCTGAAAGACGTTATTGAAAAAAAGCTTTAAAACCAGCGATAAAGCGTGAGCTGGTCAGCTATCAGACCGCGCAGTTTGCCATGAGCTTACGTCAGGCATGCAGGATATTGTCGCTGAGCAGGACGGTATTTCGTTATCAGCCGGATACGCAACGTGATGAGCCAGTCATTATGGCACTGACCGTGGCGGCTGAACGCTATCCGCGATACGGATTTAAAAAGCTTTTTCAGGTGCTGCGCAGGCAGGGCAAAAGCTGGAACCATAAGCGCGTTCACCGGATTTACTGCCTGCTGAAACTGAATTTTCGCCGTAAGGGAAAACAGCGCCTGCCAGTGCGCAATCCGGTTCCGCTGGTGACGCCAGAGGCGATGAACCATAGCTGGTCCATCGATTTTATGCACGATGCGCTGGTGTGCGGCAGACGCTTCCGGACCTTCAACGTGGTGGATGATTTTAACCGCGAAGCACTGGCGATCGAAATTGACCTGAATATCCCGGCGCAGCGGGTCGTTAGAGTGCTGGACAGGATCGTGGCAAACCGCGGATATCCGCTAAAGATTCGGATGGATAACGGTCCGGAACTGATCTCGCTGACGCTGGCACAATGGGCAGAAGAGCATGGTGTCATGCTGGAGTTTTTCAGGCCCGGCAAGCCAACGCAGAATGCCTTTATCGAACGATTCAGCCGGACATACAGAACAGAAATACTGGATTTTTATCTGTTCAGAACACTGAATGAAGCACGGGAAATTACAGAGCACTGGCTGGCTGAATATAACGGCGAGCGCCCCCACGGATCCCTGAATAACCTGACACCGGAAGAGTACCGACTCATGGCTGAAACCCCGGAAATCTCAAAAAGTGCGTGGAACTAAAACGGGTGTGATTACAGTTACGCAGTATTGACTGATGCCTAATCCGGGTATGCGTTACGTAAGGAACTGAAAATAAATGGGATGCAAGCTGTCATGCCGCGCAAATTTAATGAAAAAATGGTCGCAGATGGTCGTTCACCGCTCGATCGTGAAGCCTACCGCAATCGCAACGTTGTAAAGAGGTGCTTTGGTCGCCTGAAAGAATACCGCTGCATTGCCATACGTTACGACAAAACGGAGAGGTATTACCTGGCGATGGTGAAACTGGGTTGCATCCGTTTTTTACATAAGGTTATGCAATTAAGGGACACAGCCTAATGTTTAGTTTTACCACTGAATGGCTGCTTCAGAATTTTATATTACTGCCCGAAGCAGCCATACTTGCTCGTCTCAGTAGCAGACTCCGTAGACAGGAATATTAGGAATAAAACCTGCCCGCCCTTCATATTACAATGAGTAACTCAGTTAAAATAGATATTTTCTGCTTATCTTGGCTAAGTTATTGGTACACAAACGTTACACCTATAATAGATTGGACTTTACCCGCAGTCACCTGCCCCTTGGTTCTTGCGTAGGTCGCAGTCAGTCCAAGATCTACCGGGGATAAGCCTACCGTGCCCAGTGAGACATTACTGCCTGTCGGAACTACGACGCCGTTTCGCTTCATCTGAACGCCAATTCCTTGTGCTGCAGAGGTGGACGCGATATTGCTAAAAATTGAATGATCGCTATCGACTGTAGTTCCGGACAGATAATATCCGATACTTTGCTGTTTCGCACAATGCACAGTTAAGGGTATTGCAGCCTCTCCTGGATAGTCTGGTAAATCAATAACTTTATCCCGAGATGAAACATCACACCCACCTGTAGGAATTGTCACATCATTATTTGAAATTATTTTCCACGTATAAAAACTGGAGTCTGTTGTTACTGTATTTACCTGATGTAAAACAAGCTCAGCAAACAAATCCCCAGCTTTTATTACTTTACCTCCAGCCGCGCTTGTTGGAGTTAAATATAGAATAAGAGGCATTGGAGTATTAAATGTTGGTGGTTTTCCCGATGGCTTTATCGTTAGCTGACCAGATTCATTGACTACGGGAAAAGGATATGGGTTATTATTAAATATAACTCTACCTTTAAAGTTTTCTAATGCTCCCTTGTACATCGAACCATTATAAAGCGACACTAAATCGTGCCAATCAGGATCTTTTTCAGGTTCTCGGGTGTTACTACAACTAATTTGAGAGGTTAAATCTATAACCAAATTTTCATTAGGATTCATTTGCGGTTTTAAATCTACAATAACTGTAGCTGTTCCTCCTTCCTCTTTGATGATTGTACTGCCGCTTTTGCACTGAAAAGCCAATGAGTTTGTTGACCATAAAATCAACATTGATCCGACTAATAAAGTTTTTATTATTTTCATTAATATATACTCATGACTTAAGAGTAAGTATAGGTGATGCTAATCACCGCCTGAATAGTTCCCTGAGTGGCACCGCCGCTGACCGACAGTGCCCGAACCTGGAGCGGAAAATGTGCCGACTGTGAGCTATCGTCGATTTGAACCAATGTTTTCGCCCCGTTGTTGAGCGTCGTCCCGCTGTTGTCCTGCAGTTCGAGCTGGATGTTGCCGGCGGTGCCCTGGTTTTTGTAATAGCCAGTGCTATCCGCCGTGCCGCTAAAAGTAGCAACCACCCGCGAGGTGCCGACCGGACAGTTACTTAAATCGAGCGCGGTGCTGTGCCACGCTGAAGCTGAACCCGCTGAAACCAGGTTGAAGGTGTAGAGATCACCGAGATCGACGTAGGCATTGGTGGTGGAGACTGTGCAGGGTTTTGCAACCACTTTGCCGTTTACCGTGATGGTGATGTCCGCGGCCTGTAGCATGGTCAGGTTTAACGCCAGCGCCCCCGCCAGAAGCCATCTTGCATATCGTTGTGTCATCTCAGCCTCCGGTTACTGGAATTCAAGAGTAAAGGTCGCGGTGGCGTACACGTGGCCAGCGGTCACCGGAACGCGGGTCGCCATCAGCCGAGCGTAAAAACCAAGGGTGTTGGTTTGCCCCGGCGTTAAGGTCGTCCAGGTGATTGACGAAGAGGGCACATTGATCGGAAGCTTTACTAGCTGGTTATTGAGGATCTGTACCGCCATGCCTGCCGCTGCTGATGTACCGCCGTCGATTTTTAACAGGTCGTTATTGTCTCTATCCTGGGTACCGTTAAAGCCAACTTTCACCGCCGTAACCGAACTTCCGCAGGGCGACAGCACAATACTGAACGGCACCAGCGGCGTAGTGGTGCCTACAGAGCTGAACTGTTTGGCAGCGTTATTCATCAGATCGACGGTAAACTCTTTTGACCCGGTTGCCACCGCGCAGGCGTTGTCACGCACGTATCCGCTGATGGTGATCGTGCTGTCTGCCGCAAAAGCGTTAGCGCAGACCAGCGTCAGTAAGGCGCCGAGTAGATTAAGTGGTTTTTCTATCATAATGCGTTCCTTAACGACACTCTGCCGATAGCTGGCTAAGCGCCTGCCGCTGACTCTCTTCCGACAGGCGATAGCTGGCCACGCAGCTGGCGTCCGTGCCTTCTCCCCATTTCACCTGTATGCTTCCGGCGAGCGGCATCCCGCTCAGATAGACCTGGCCGTTATCGGCCACGATGCTACCGCCCCGATTGCTGCCCGAGGTGACCACCGCGCCGAACGGTACAGGTTTACCGTTATGACTGAGGTTCATCAGCAGCTTAACCCCAACGTGAGCTTTGAAGTCCGCCCGCACGATCGCGCCATGGGTCGGTACAACGCTAACAACCGCATCGTCGAGATCGACGTTATCGGCAAGCGTATTGGTATCCAGTGCCACCCGGTTTTCCCGGTACTCGGTGGCGTAAGGCAATACCGCGTAGCCTCGCCAGTCGGTACTCACCCCGGTCTGATTTTCCACTTTGACGTTGTCTGCGCCCGGTGCTTTCACCAACACCCCCGTGTTATTCAGCGGCTGACTCAAGGTCACGCCGTTGGCGTGGGCCAATACGCCACCGCTGGCGCCGTAGTACAGCTGTTTAAAGCCGTTGCTACGGCTGTAGCCGACGTTGCCGTTGCCATAACCGCCGCGATAGTTCAGCGCCGCATAGCCGTTTCCGCCGCTATCGCCTTCGCCGCCGCTGGCGTAGCCTGTCTGCATGCTATAGCTCAGATTGTTATCTTCCAGCAGGGTGCCGTACAGTCCCGCCAGATTGGTCATCCGGCCGTTAAGATCGTGTGACATACTGTAGCTGGCGCTGGCGTGCCGCCATAATGATTTGCTATCTGAGCGCAGCCAGTGGCTGAACGGAATATTAACGTTCACCGCCAGCATTTGATCGTGCCTCTGCTGCCAGGCGTTTTTAGTCAGGCTATAGCTCAAAGTCCAGTTTATATCGTCAACTGCTGCGTTAAGCCCGGTCTGCAGCTGCTGATCTGTTTTGCCGGTTGACCAGTAGGTCTGATGGCTGCCGCTCAGGTAGAGCGTGGCGGTGCGTCCCAGCTGCTGGGTGACGCTGACCTGCACCTTGCCGCGCTTGCTGTAGGCGAGGTTGTAGTAGTCGGTGAATTTGGGCTTCACCTGGATAACGCCGTCCTGGGTCTCGACGTCGTAGCCACTCATCCGGCTATAGGTAGTATCGGCAAAGCTGTAATAACCTTTGGTGGAGTAGCGGTAGCCCACGAGCTGGATATTTGTGCCGATATCGCTCAGCGATTTGTTATAGAGGAAACGGATTGAGTGCCCCTGATGATCGCTGTCGTCCCACAGCGTGGCGTTGGCTTGGGTAATATCCAGCGACATAGCGCCGAAATCGCCCATGTTTTTTCCCATGCCGAAGTTAAAGGCGCGGTAGCGGTCAGCAAGACGGGTGCCGCCATAAAGCGTCCAGCCCGCGGGGAAACCGCGTAAGAGAGTGCTCTGGAAGAACTTTGGTTCTTCCTGCTGAGCGTTACCGCTGCGGTACTCGCCGGCGGTCAGCGTGTAGCGGGTATGGCCTTCGCGCTGCAGCACCGGCACCGTTGACCACGGCACGCTGAAGACCTGACTGGTGCCGTCGTTTTCTTTAATCGTAACCTGCAGATCGCCGCTGCTGCCCGAGGCATAGAGGTCGTTAATGGTGAACGGGCCCGGAGGTACCGTGCTCTGGTAAATCTCATAACCGTTTTGTTTGATCGACACCTGTGCGGTGCCGCGGGCGATACCATGTATCACCGGGGCAAATCCCTTCTGGCTGTCCGGCAGCATATTATCATCACTCGCTAACTGCCCGCCGCGGAAGTTAAGGACATCAAAGACATCGCTGTTGGTATAGCTGTCGCCGAGGGTCAGACGCGAGCGTAGCGAGGTAATACCCCGCTCCAGCCAAGTGTTAACGTGCTGCCATTTATTCTCGTTACCGGAACTGCTTCTGCCGTTGCTATAGCTCCAGGTGGTGTTATCCCGCAGGCGCCAGGCGCCGAGGTTAAGGCCGCTTTGCAGGTTCAAATAGGCGTAATTACTGCTGCCGCCGGTATCATTGTGGACATTGTTGCCGGTGAAGTTGTAGTTCAATAGCCCAGCGTTGATACCGTCGTCCCAGAGTTCAGGGGGGATATAGCCGCGCGCGTTATTGTCCATAAAGGCCTGAGGCACGGTGAGATTTAGGCGCTGCTGGCCAACATCAAAGCGGGTGGACGCATCATTGATGAGTTCGATGAGGGGCACGCATGCGTCAGCGGCGAGGGCGTTTATCCCGCTAACCTTCGCTGTGTTGACTCCCATACTGGTCAGCTCGCCCCGGGTCAGACATGGGCTCAGGCCGTGGCCTTTTTCGCCGCGAGTAAAGGTCACATCGCGGGTGGTTATAAAACGATCGTTAAGAAAGATATCGACGCGATAAGTGCCGGGCGGCACTTCTTGCCCATTTTCAAATCCGGAAAGATCAGCCACCGCGGCGGGATCGTCAGCCAAAAAACGTGGATTAAAATAGAGCTCTGCCTGCGCATAGCTTGCCTGCAGGACAAAACAAAGCGCCACGGGGAATTTCGCCATGACCAAAATAGCACGAGAACTATATATGACAACCCGTGAATTATAATGGCTCATTCCATAATTTAAATAAAACATAATCCCTCCGGCTTTAAATTATCCGGCTGTTAATTATTATTTTTAGATGTACAGGACCATCCTGCTAACTAACGCCGTATTAACGCAGCACACCCTTCATTTTCGGAGTCAGCGCGCCGTAATCATTAATTGTGCGATAAGTAATGTTGCTACCAGCATCCGATGGCAGTTTAACGGAGGTTTTTCCCATCGGCGGTACCAGCGCATTTTCTAATACCCGGGTTCCGGCGTTGAGTTCAGTGACCGTCAGATAGTAAGGCGTTGGGTTCGTTAGCGTGAGCGATGAACCGCTGCGGCTAAAGCTCAGCTTTTCCGCCGCCTGATCCGGCGGCAACGCCAGCTTAGCGGGGCGGTAATAGAGCTTGATACGGCTGATAATCGCCAATTGTAGGGTGTTATTGCTGAGCTTGGATTTGTCCATCGAAGGGATGGCCTTGACGTTAATCCAGAACAGACTTTCGCGGTCCTGGGGCAATTGCTGATTGGTTGCGTCAATAATGCGCAGGGTGTTCTCTTTTTTCCCCTGCATGGCAAACAGCGGTGGGGTTATCACAAAGCGACCATCTTTGCCACCATCCACGTTCTCCACCCACGACTGAATCAGATAGGTGCTGCTATCGTCATTATTGCTTACGCCTAACTGAACTTGCTTTTGCCCCGCCGGATAGATAACACGCGTAGCGCCAAGCGCGACGCCAGCCTGCACCCATGCGGAGTAACTGCTTGCGGTAATCATCAATAATCCCGCCAGCATTCCTCGCGTCATCCCCAGTCTCTTTTTCACGTTTACCCCTTTTGTACTCACCGTTGTTTCCTACTTTCGGCATATTTGCTGGTTAATTACTGATAGGTCAGAGAGAACCAAACTTGCGCGTTTGCTGCTCCCCCAGTGACCTGATTGCCGGTCGCCCGATATTTGGCTACGAAATGCAGCGTGGTGGGTCCGGTATAAAGCCGCCGCCAGGAGCCAGGCGGGCTATTTAGCTGAATTAATTGGTCTTCTTTATCAAATATCGCAATACCTAAGCCAGTCGCGATACCCGGCCCTTCACCAACCGAGAGCACGTCCGGATTTTTGCCATCGGCCGCGCCATGAAACGATATAGCAACATTCCGGCTGACCGCCGTGCTGCAGTCCTGAAGGTGAATATCAAATGGCGCGGGGTTAGCATCTTCCCCTGTTGAATGAAAGCGATTACTGCTGATCTGACCCATATTGACCGTCAACTGCAGGTCTCCCGCTGCAACGCGGCAGGATTCGGCAATAATGATGCCCTGAAAGCGCATATTTCCGCCGGGTAACGTCACATTCCAGTTATTTCCGGCCAGCGCGAGCGGCGACAGTAAAAAAAACAGCAGACCAGATTTCATTCCTTGCATCGTTATCATCCCAGTCCTGTCGTTGATAACGGGCCATCCTGGCCCGGGCTGCGTCCTTGCGTCATGAGTGAATTATTGGTACTGCACTTTGAAGGTCGCGTCGGCGTTAGCAATACCTGGGGTTGCTGCGCCAGTCGCGTAGTAGCGAGCCTGGAATGGAATGATATTAGTACCATTGTTCAGGGTGGTTGCATTGCTAAAAGCAGTGCCGTTCATATCCAGCGGTTTGCCGGATTTATCAAGAATCTGTATACCAACATTTGTGGCACTGCCAGCAGCAGAGCTCTGCAGAGCCAGGACATTCGGGGTTTTTTCATTAATTGCAGTGCCAGTAAAGGCCACACTCGCTGTTTTGGAAACATCTGTATCGCAGTCATTCAACTGAATATTAAAACCGACCACAGAGCTAGTGTTGCCTTCAGCAGCAAGTTTGGCTGAACGAACCTGACCTAACTGAACGGTCTGATCTATCGAACCGGCATCGACTGCACAGGCTGCGTTGATGACTTCACCTTTAAAATGCACTGTACCGCCATTTACCACGATGGTATCATCGGCCAGTGCCGCTGCGGAGTTGAGGGACAGAGCAGCCATAGCCGCAATACATAATGTATTTACTTTCATACTTTAATCCTTATATAACTATTTTAACTATAAATTTTTTTAATATACAACTCACAGACTGTATTATATTTTACAATATATCCGCTGGAATTAGCCCTAATTATTAAATCCTCCTCCAAACCAAAACTCTTTAACGTACGCTTTAAATTCCCCATAACTTGCCAAAGCCTTTGATTTGAAGATTTTAAACTATTCAACTCCCAAACATTCGTCATTATTTCATTATCGCAAACCACCCTCCCTTGAGAATTATTCAAAAGATACTCGAATAAACTAGCCATCGTACGCCTAAAGACAACCTTTGACATTTTTTCACTAAGTCTAAATAGAGTCCTGTTTTCTATAGAATAGAAATAAAACTCATTTATTTTATAACCAATTAAAAAATGTCTTTTCTCCATTTATCAGATTAGCCCATGAGTTAGTATTTAGTGATACGGTTTTCAGCCCAGAAAAAACTCAGGAAATAAAATTAAACAACAAGCCTTTAATATGCAAGAAAATAACCAATCACAATATGTGAAGAATTAAAAAACATAAAAAACAATAATCACAGAATAATATGCTAAAAAAAAGCATAAAATAAGATAAAAAAAACAAAAAAACCAATCAAAAGGTTTGGTGTCTCTTAAAAATCATATTAAAAATATGCATTTTAAATTATAACAAAGCTATTGTTTTTTTGATTTAGATCAATTTTTTGTTTAGGTAAATTTTAATAAACCATATAAAAAATGACTTTTGTACAAAATCTAGGCTTTGTTGAATAAATCAGATTTCGGGTGGCGTTGAAATTTTGGTGAGTTGAAGGATCAGGGGACGCCTGGAAAACGGAAAATATCCTACGTCAAGCCTGTTTTTTGTACATGCTGCTATCTACTGAGCGTAACGAACGGTATTTTCCCTGACCCAGCTTAAGGTTTGTTCGCCAGACGTAATCCCCACTCAGGTTGATGTGTTCCCATCCCAGCGGGGACAGATGAGAAATCATATCCCGGCGAAGCACTTTAAGATGGTGCGCTACTACGGATTTTTATCCAACCGGAAACGGGGCGAGCTGCTGCCGAAGGTGTATGAAGCCCTGGAGATGGAAGAGCGGAAAAAACCGGAGCAGCCGGGCTTCGCTGCACTTATGAAGGCGTTCCTGCGCACGGACCCGTACAAATGCATCCTGTGCGGCAACCGCCTGCGTTTTGTCAGCGCGCAGGCCGGCAGGCATGCGTCGGAATTAGTGGCCGAAAGGCTGCATAACATTGACCGTAAACGATGGCTTCAGGCACAGGCCGCAGGATAAGTGCGCCTGAAAAATGAGTTTAAGGTCAAAAAGAATCGAAATTCGTATTTTATTAACACAGGAGCCACAACCTCATGCCATCGTTGCGCGTCTGACGACAATATTCATGGTCAGGAAATGTTTAAAACGATGATTCAGTTTCCCAACCATGAACGTTGTTTTTGGTAAACCGGCATAAAATGGCTTCCGGCTCTGCGGCCCCCTGTTTTAGGGGTTCGACGCTCAATGGAACGGTTTCACACGCGAAGACTATTTTGTCTGATAAATCAAAATATTATGGACAGTGAGAATCATATTGAAAAACGGCACATAGTACACATGCGTGTGTGTTAATCGATTTTTCAGACGGATTTTTTCTCCTAACGTGAGATTTCGGTCGACTGAGCATCAGGCCCCTTATTCTTCGCGTCTTCATCACTAAAAATTGACATACATCTCAGAGCCACTAATTTTTCGTAAAAAAGCTGAATTTTATTGTTCCTCGTTCAACTCCGGGGTGACCCGGCTTAAATTTACATTTTTTAAAGGCAGTCTGAGTTTCCCTGAAGAAAATCTCATCACCCGTAGTGTTTACCGAATCAACATCCCCTTTTTCATTAACATATGCCGCATAATCAACAGTACCTTCAATTCTTAATGCCTGAGCCTTAGTCGGCATCACAGGTTCGGGACAGCTTATGCGTTCTGGCTTTTCATCAGACAGATTTTCAACTGCACATGCCACATTTGATATAAGTGCAGTACAAACGAGAAGTAATAATAATTTCATAAGACTAGCGTTCCGAGAGATTCAGCTGACGCCGTTTTACTTCCGGCATTTCTTCGATGCCTTTCGCGCCCATGCTGGGCGCACACATTCTCCTCGTCCTAAATGACGAGGAGAATGTTAAAATATCATTACCTAAGTCCAATCCTGATAGCCGTTTTCGTGAATCCAGACAAGCCCTGCAGGACAAGCATCAGATAAAAACCAATACCCATTAAAAGCGCCACACTCCATCTCTTCAGGAGAATTTGGGAAACTTTCTCTAAATTTAGAGACCTGTTCTTTTATTGTACCCGTCCAGAACTCGCCACTGTTTCCAAACTTTACTTTACCCTCATACATCAAACGCTCTATAAACCAGAAAAATAACTCTTTCTCTTCATCAAATGACAGCGTCACCTTACCTGCTAGACTAGCTGGGTGAATATTTTCCCAAATCGTAACCATTGATGCCCCTTCAAGGGATTCCTTCCTTTTTTTATATTCATCATTCGTAATCATATATAACCCCATATCTAAACTTGATTTCAAACTTGTTGTCAGAGAGGTTCGAAACTGTATTTATATCTTTATTCCCGATAATGTCAATTGTCCATCGAGCTTTAGACTCTTGCGCACTAGTAGAATAATTTCTCAAATTTATAATTTTCCCGTCATACTTAGCGTAGTACACAACACCTTTTGCGTTTCTCACCTCGATAAGACCTGTTGATATCAGACCGGCAAGCAGAAAGCCATACCTGGCAGAGGACAAACACGACATCGAAACTCCGTTTTCTGAAATGTTATGCAATTTAATGTCCATTAAATTTTCACAATTAAACATAAAGTGCACATTGCTTAATGTCATGTTTCAGATGCCGTCAGCGTATGGGAGGCGTTTACGCCGGAGACCCCGCAGCGAAGCGAGGACAAAAAAAGCATTACGGCTTTAGCCGTAATAATCCCCCATCCTTGTATCTAACAGTTTGTGGTGATTAGCTACCACCACTGAAGCAGAGTGAGCCGCCCCCTTCCCTTAAGGTCAGAAAAGTCGGCACCGCTGAACCTTGATTTGCAGCACATGGCCCTCCGCTTCACCTTTCACGCCAGCACATCAGGTTGAACGGTTACCGGGAGCTCGACTCCGTATGTACAAGGCGAACAGGCGTGACGGTTTATGTGAGAGGAGTTTGACCATGTTTCCAGTCGGCATTGACGTAAGTAAAAACACCCTGGATCTTTGCATGCTTTATGATGGTATCAAAGGACGCATAAAAACCCGTAACATCCAGAATAACAGGCATTCAGTTGAAAATATTCTTCGCTGGCTCAGGCTTCAACATTGCAGTCCGGAAGATGTTCATGTGGTAATGGAAGCTACCGGTGTTTATCACGAACGGCTGGCCACTGAATTACATGATGCCGGTTTCCAGGTTTCACTGGCCAACCCTCACCGTAGTCGGGAGTTTGCACGTGGCATGGGAATCATGACAAAAACGGATAAGGTGGATGCATATATGCTGGCCTGTTACGCATTCCTTAAGAAGCCACACCGCTGGGAGCCGCCGGCACCCGAAATCAGATATCTCGGTGCACTCCTGCGACGGCGGGATGTTCTGCTGGGTGATGCCCTGCGTGAGGAGAACAGGCTGGAAAAATACCTGTCGACAGACACACCTGCAGATATTATCAGTTCCTGCAGGCGTATGGCGCAGCTTCTGCGCGAGGAGGTAAGTAATATCGAGCGGCAGATAAAAGCACATATCAAAGCCAGCCCTGCACTGAGGCGTGATTATACACTGCTGACCTCAATTAAATCGGTTGGTCCCCAGCTGGGGATGCATATGCTGGTCGTGCCTCGCAGCCATAACTTTGTATCGGCTGAGCAGGCTGCCGCCTTTCTGGGCGTGGTGCCGATCGAGAAACGCTCAGGCACATCGGTCCGGAGCCGACCGCGGATGTCGAAAATCGGCCCCCCTCAGTTGAGAGCGAAGCTTTACATGTCCGCCCTGTGCGGAAAAATCTACAATAAGCGAATGCGTAATATTTACGATGAGATGTGCCTGCGGGGTAAACCTAAAATGGTGGCCATTGGCGCGCTGATGCGGAAACTGGTGCACTGGTGTTATGGCGTCCTGAAGACCGGAACCGTTTTTAATGACGAAGGCCTGAAACCGGTACTGTCATCCTGACGATACCAGGCTGGCATTAAACTCAAGGTAACGCTCACTGCAATAAGTGAGCGCAGTCCGCTATGAGCGAACAGCGGAAGTTCGCATATGGTTTTAGTCTGATGAAGGCATTACTTAAAGGGTGGTGTGGTAGATACATACCACCCGTAATAGCGTATCGTTTTCTTTTACAAACCGGATAGCAGTGCCCTCAATCGCAGGAGTGATTATGAATGCTAGCGAGATTTTCGTTTCAGTCGATATTGAAACATCCGGCCCGGTCCCGGGATTATTTAGTCTGCTTTCCATTGGGGCCTGTCTGGTGCATGCGCCCGACGTGCGTTTTTATGCCGAGTTGAAGCCTGACTGTACTGGCTTTGATCCTGAGGCGCTGGCAGTGACGGGATTTAACCTTCAGGCACTGGCTACCACCGGCATAGCCCCCGCGGACGCCATGCTTCAGTTATCCACCTGGCTCACATCCCACCTTCAACCGAGCCAGAAGCCGGTCTTTACGGGACTGAATGCCCCCTTTGACTGGTCATTCATCAATTACTACTTCCATAAATATACGGGGAACAACCCATTTGGCTTCAGTGCATTAGATATTAAAGCTTACTTTATGGGGGCAACAGGCTGTACGTGGTCTGAGACCAAATCATCAATGATGACACAGCGTTTATCTGCCAAAGGAAGACCCAGCCATAATGCTCTGGATGATGCATTATTTCAGGCAGAGCTTTTTGCGTTGATGCAAAATAAAGGGTCTTGATGAATTGGGTCCGTTAAGGCCGCGACAAGGATGCTGCATACACTGCCTCTTGATACCTGCCCTCCCGAAATATCCAGGCTTTAATGCCTGCGGTCGATGGTGACGTGCCGACAATCACCGCCACGGGATGGGGAAGATCATGTGCATTTTGCCTCGCGAATCTCGCAAAACTGGCAATGTCAGTCCCTGAGATGTGAGGAACTGCCTGCGGATGCGTATGCCAGTATCCAACCAAGCGCAATCCCTTCCTGTTTGCGTTCTCGATTTCAATGCGGCAGCGATCGCTGCTCAGTTCGAGCCACGTTCTGCCAGCGCGGTCCGCAGGATGTGGCGCTGAAGCATGACACAGTACAATGCCGCCGGGATGGGCGGGATCGACAAACAGCTGCCCGCCTCGCTCATTTTCTCCCTGTGACTGCCGGTAGTGACCGAACATCTCAGAGACCTGCCGCCCAACCTGCAGCTCCGCATTCATATCCGGCCAGGCCCAGCGCCATGCTATTTCATTCATGCGTTTTGCCCGGGTTTCGGCCAGTTACGTTCAAAAATACTCTGGACAACTCCTTCAGGAAGTACAGGTCCCGTATAGCGTCCTCCTAACACTCCGGCCTCATCAGGGCGATACACACTGGAATGCCATTGAGTGACATCCCCTACAGTCGTCAGGTAACGTATTGCGGCCTGAGTGACCATTGTTGCAACACCATTCATTCCCGCCGAGCCTCCCGGTATAAAACTTTCACCACAGGCAGGAAGAGGCACAACGCCCCCATCCGGCCAGTCGGTAAACCGGTGCCTGAAGTCACCTCTATCGCTAAAAAGATATCTTGCATCAAAGCGGCCTTCAGGTGCGATCAGTGCATGCCCGACAAGTGTATGCGGCTCACTCCAGGCCTGTATCAGCCCCCATTTCGCTCCGGAGGCTTTCTTTTCCCAGAGGGCAGACTCTGATTCCCAGTCAGCTGTCGTGATAATAACCAGATCAACATCCTCGAAAATATCGGGTTTTTGACTCATAACCCATTCGATGTATGTATCCAGCGCGGTGACATCAAGCACAGGCAGATCCTGAAGCAGACGATGGCGCATGGCCTGAGACTTAAATTTGCCTAAATCCTCAGCACCCAGCATATGCCGCCCCAGATTGGGTGACTCCAGTCTGTCAGGATCGATAAGGGTCAGCCTGCCCAGACCGGCCTTGGCGAGTTGAATACTCACAGCAGATCCCAGCGACCCTACACCGACAAAGACAACATGCGAGTTCTCAAGTGTTTTTGCTGTGTTACTTCGATCCCGTGAAAAAAATGCCCCACGATCAATAACGTTCACACGCGATGACAGAATACTGGCCGGAGGTCCTTCTTTCTTTAACCCGGACTGACGGCGTGAGGATCTCAGGCCGTAAAAATTTGTACGGTCTGTTTCCTTCTTTCTGGTGCACAGGTTAACAGTAAATCTTGCCGCCCCGTCCCCACCCGGTAATGCCATGACAACCCATCGAGAAAGCAAAGCACTACTTTTTTCTGACCATTCAGACATCGCGGCCAGGGATTCTTCAGAAATATGGGGAGCAAGCCATTCGAGAAACGCGTGAGGTTCAGGCACCTTAATGCCAGGCAAAGACGTCAGTTTGACAAAGAAACCTGCTTCATGGGGGCTTCTTATCACAACCGAACGGCCAGTGGCATGTCTGAAATGCCGGCGGATAGCGTTCTTGTCAGACGAAACCCATACCGGGTTGAGACCAGTATGTCCGGTATACCTCGGATCGCTTACAACATACAAAACTGAACCCGATTCAGGCTCTCCCAGAAGAATCAGGTTACGTGCCGATCGTTTAAGCTGCCAGAGCCAGTAAGTGGAAATTTCATTCTGAAACTCCATCTCACGCCGTGCAGGATCTGCGTTTTCCAGAGAAAAAGACACAATGCTCGCAAAACGGGACAAGCTGTCATGAACAATTTTCTCAGGCGAGCCCGTAACGGGCTTTTCCCTGAATCCATGGAGACACAACCCGGACGCCATGGCATGGGGCCAGACTAACCACGGTGAAGGTTCAACCTGAAGGCTAGGGGATTCAGACGGGAAACCGTTGGGAAAACCAATCCGTAGTCTTCGCTCAAGGCCGGTGTAATCAGCGGGTAAAGGAAAATAAAAGGCGGCCGCCTCACCGACCCGCAATTCTGCGGGCCTGAGAAGAGTCGAAGCATTATCCGCGCCCAGACAGTCTTTAAGGGCGGAAATGCCGCGTTGTATCATCTCATCATTCATATCAGCCGAGTCGCCCGACAGGTGCCACATTTGCCTGAGACTGGTTACTGCTGACTGAACTCCCGAACAGAGACCCCATTGCGACAGAGTTTCGTGTCACACCGTCTTGCCGCCCGGGCATCGTCCAGTTTGCCGGAATGCTCTCGTTAACTTCGCGAACGAATGTCGGACCAATACCGAACTGCTCCTGGACCGCCTTCGCAAAGGTTTCTGTCGACGCGTGGCTGTCGAGCCCCAGCGTCAGCGCCGAACGGGCACTCGCATGCCATTTATTAAAGGCATCAACGTATTTATAACCTTCATCTGGGCGATTCCATTTTTCCGCAAAATTCTCGCCGTTATCTTCAGGATTGCAGACGTAATACTCATTACTGTAACGGTGAATATGGTCAGGCATCCTGTTCACGATTGCCAGGATAGCCTGAAGCGGGGTGAAGGCGGTATATTCTGACTGCGCGACAACATCCAGATAAGCGTGAGTCGCAAGCGTGGTGATAACTGCCGAAATAGGCCGGTATCCTTCATTTTTCGTCCTGATCGCCCATTCATCCCTGTGCCTTTTCATCAGTTTAATGCTCGCACGTAACGGATCATCTTTTTGATATTCTTTATATTCAGGCAGCGGGGCCTGGGTCGCAGAGTCCATTGCTGCACGACTTTTATTAAACTCAACAACATGTTCAAGCATGATGTCATGCTTTGACGCATCATGCAGCCAGTCTGCATAAGGAATGGGACTGCTTGCCTTCCAGCCGTGCTCCCTGTCGGGTACTTCGAGCATGCCCAGTCCGTCGCTTTGCTCATTATGATGGCAGGGACGTGCAGGTGTGACATCAATGTGGAAACCCGGATTTTCATCGGCGTAAACAATCCTGACACCGCGACGAAGTTGTTGAATATCCTCCTGAACCCTACTGCCCTCCTGGAAACGACGTTCAATGACCTCTAATACAGTCCGGGCATCGATCCCTCTGGCATGGGGTAACCAGACAATCGCATCTGCATCAATTGTCCCGAGATCTGCTGGCGCCCCAGGCACCGGGTTAATCGTTGTCTGAAGACGCATAGAACCCTGGGGAAAAATATGGGCATCCGCAAGCAGGGGATCATCGGCAGCAGAAAGAATTTTTTCCAGCTGAGAGTAGCGAGCATCAATAACGCTGTACTGAGCTGCTGATAACGAAATTTTTCGGGCTGCACGGAGAAGAAAATACTCCCAGCTGCGGTGTTTAGTCTGTTCGTTACTCATGGACGTTGCTCCTCTGTACATCCGATGCTAAGCATGGGGCGAAACTGGTTTGCGTTATTTTTGTCACGGTCAAAGATGATGTAGGGATGCTGATGCTGGGTCGTCAGCAAAGCCCCAAATTCAATGGCCAGCGCAGCAGGCACCGCGGCAAAAACATGAATGGCCTGGGTCGTGGTGGCTTCTAACTGACTGAGCAGCTTCTGCAGCTCATCTCTGAACGCATGGATGACCCTGCGGTTTGTCACCATGGCATAGCTGGGTTCAGGGACAGTGAATTCTACAATCCGGGCACCCGGCAGTGCGGCGGTAACATCGCCTCGCGGTACCGCTGCGGAAAGAGACAGCACCAGAGCAACTGGCCCCTCACCTTGCGGAAGTTCAGAAGAGGTAAACGCCGGCGGCAGGGCATCTGTATCCGGCCAGCGCAATATATGTTCCCTGTTAAATGAATACTGAAAGCGTTTATAGCGGTCGCCAATGGTCTGGCCGAGGAAAAACAACGCCGGAATATCCGCAAGCCCAACTATGGCCAGCGCCGGCTTATCGCCAAATTGCCCCCCGCGGCGGGCAAGCCCGGCCTCGAGTTTTTCAGTGATTAAATCCTTAATCGCCTGCCAGTAACTCGCATCCCTTCCCCGTGAACTGGGCTCAGGGAACACAACCGTAACCGGATGGCACTGTGCCGTCAGCCCTTCTGCAGACATGGCGGTAAGAAGGGCCTGCGCCGGAATTGCAACCAGAGTCTGATGATGCTGGCTTTGAACGATAACCGGTATGGCGCGTTCCTCCCCGGGCGTGGAAGCCGCTAGGCGAATTCTGGTCAGGCAGGCAGAGTGAAGTCCGCTAAGATCGTCTTCGGGATAATTATCGCCGTCACGATCAACCCGATCATGGCATCCCGGACACAGTAGCATAAGATTCTCGCTGTCATTCGTCAGTGCCAGGGCCTCTTCTTCGCTGTGTGTGGCGTTTCCCCTGGGGCCTTTCGGGCTGGCAGGAAGAATATGGGCTACTTCTCCCCATTTCATCGGCGTACCGATACGAAAATCATGTGTCAGATCGGTTCCGCAGAGCTCACAATGACCCGCAGCACGGATCCAGACCAGAGTTTTCACTTCAGGGCTAGTGTTAAAACGCCCACTCGAATCATCCGCCTTTTTTTTCGCATTCACGTAAGGGCACTCCTGAAAAGGAAAAACCATTAGCACGGGAAATAATGAAATAGGTACTGTTCATCTTTTTTTCAATACGCAACCGCGAAAAATATAACTCGTGAAACAAAATACGGAGCGGACTGCCTAAGCGCTGCCAGGTCTGCATTTGGCACAAAGCAGACGTTAAGACTTACAGCATCGGGAAACTTCTGGATGCCGCGTCAGCGGCATGGAGGCGCCAGATGAGGTTACATGTGTCTGTGGAGTCAAATGGCGCCGAAAGCCCGGCGTAGCCGGTTGCCGGGCTATAAATTCTGCCACCCTCCCCCTGCCCTGATTAGCTTTAACCCGCTAATAGCAATGAAGAAGTTAATGTAATCCCTTTTAACCCCGGTGAGCGGGCTTTACGGCGTTTACGACGTAAAGGGCGTGATTTCCGGGGCCTTAGCGGCGGCAGCTTGCTGCTGACGCTTAGGGGGATGTTCATCAACTATTTCAGCGACACCAGGGAACTTAACACGGTAGCTGCAAAGCCATATCCGCTTAAAACGCCACAGACGACTCTGTACGCGGTCGGACTGGTCCCGATTAGCTACCGAAACTGGTGAGAAGGCTCTTCTCACATACCATAAAGAATCCCCTTAGAGCTCGGGTTGTTAGCGCAGTTCCCTGATGTCTCGCTGTACCTCGGAAACCGGCTTCGGGTAAGTTTCGTCGGCTGCGGCCAGCTAAAGTAGGAAGGTCAAAAACGACCTTAACGTATAAAAATTTTCGATATCCAAACTGACCCCCTTCAGGACGTTATCGACCCCCGTCTTACCACACGTCTTGCAGCAACCCGGCCAGACACCGCCGACGGTTGCTGGAGCTCTATCGTGAATATGGACCGCTTTCACTTGTTAACCGTGAATCTGGCCCGATTGGTATAGCTAACCGCTGTCGCGAAAAATCCAGCCATAACCAGTTACCTGATAGTCTTGCCCGCGACGCACTCAGTATTATCCGCGAGCGGTATACTGACTTTGGGCCAGGTTCACAATGGTACGTGAGAAACTCGCAGAACTGCACTGATTGTGGGTCAGAGTCAAACGATAGATAATGTTGTAAGTAAGTTACAGAGTTCTTATATTTACCATACTTTCGATGAATAATATTATCTTCGTACTCTCTTATGGATTATTATTTTTTTTTGATTAAATGAATTTTTACTTCTTTATGAAAATTGAATAAATAATATTGGCTGCTATATTTAAATAATGTAATTTCATGCGAGTTCTTGATTTCGAATCAAGACATAGCGAATTCATTTATCTTTCATATACATAATACTTCTGACTTGAAATTTAACAAGCATGAGAATTTGTTTATTGTTGATTTATAGCGCTGAAATTTTGTTGTTTTTGAAAATTACTATGGAAATCAATGTTTGTAATAAGCAGGCGAAAATTGTCAATTATTCTTTATGGTGGTGTAAATATGAAGAATTTCATATTGGCCGTGCTTCTCACTCTTTATTCATTAGTAACCCCTGCATTTTCTGACCCTTATGATGGCGAAGGTGATACACCAGATCACCCAGATATGTTTCACGAAGGCTTTGAAACTGAAGATGGTACAGCCGCCGAAGTCGTCACTCCTGGTGACGGTCAAGATTATGACTCACACGTTGAAGATGGAAAAGAGGTCATTGATTTTGATAAGGATGAAGCGCCAGATTCAGACCAAGTTGAATTAGACGAGCCAGAGGATCAGGGCATGCAAGAAATGGATCAACAAGATGACAGAGGCAACGACGATAGCGGTGGTGATGAATGAAAACAGTGTATGGATTTATTTTCTATATGATTCTGTGTAATTTTGCATTTTCTGAAGCTGGGATTTGGGTGAAAGGTGAACTATCTGCTCAAATTCATACACGCTGCCTTGCGAAATGGGAATGTAGACCAAAAGAATCAGTGTTACATGATGCAGATACAGTTGTGATGGTGACTAAACCAAGAACTACATTCGGTATTTGCCACGCTGTCGATGGGCCAACAGATAGTTGCAATATGTGTGCTGCCTCTCCACCTACAGCACCATGTGAATGGCGTCTCGAAAAGAAAACTCATTAGACCGCAATGCTTACACTAATGGAAATCCACCAGTTAATAGGAGCCTCGACAGTATTACCTTCCTAATGTAAGAAACGATCATTTCGGGTACAGTGCGAACGTTACTATTCCACCGATGAAGCGGGCTTCATGGACGCTTTCAGGGCGGCTGCCGAAGTCATAACAAATCAACCGGGCTTCATTTCCATGCAACTACATCGGGCGATCGGCGATAGTCCTAGTTACCTGAACTATGTGATGTGGGAATCAACTGAGGCGGTCCGAGCCGCCTTCACCGATCCCGCGTTCCTCGCGAAACTTCCGGCATACCCATCATCCGTCGTGGCCAGCCCACACCTGTTCCAGAAGTTCGCAGTTCCCGGCTTCTGCACGGCCTGACTCAGGAAAGATGGCAAAGCGGGACTGAGAATATCTCCGTCCAGATGTGGATGCGGAACTGTTTACCCCGTCAGCCGGGAATAGCGATAAGTCTTTTGAATGCCGCGAAAGCGGCATGGAGGCGCCAGCTGAAGTTGAATGGAGTACTGTGGGCAAATGGCGCCGTCGCCCGGCGCAGCCGGCTGTCGTTTTGACAGGTTCTGCCAATCCCCCTCCCCATCCTGCAAAGCTATACCCGCGAAAAACATCTCAGACGCCTCTGTACGCGGTCGGAGTGGACCCGGCAAGGCGACAGCCGCAGTCGGGGCGTATCTCCGCGTTAGCGGGCCGCAGGGCCGCTTACGAGAGTGTACCAGACAACTGACCGCAGCTCCACCCACAGCGATGAAGAAGAATAGTTACAACACCCATCATTAAAAGCGACACTACTCCCGGCCTTCGGCCGGGGGCGGGGGCGCTTTTCAGTGGTGGGGAGGGGCACCTGGCTGGCAAACCGGCGCTGGTTTTATGACAAACTTCCTTTTGAATGCTGTAACTAATTTAATTCTCCGGCCGGGGCCCGTCGCGAAGCGATGGGAGCTCTTTCTGATGTTGCCGAACCGGCGCGACCGTCAGGTCGCTGCAAGGCCGGGCATTCTCCGGAGCCTGTCCACAGGGCAGGCGATGAACAGGTTATGTGTTTACAGGATTTATTAAAGGATCTTTAAAAGAGGTACAGAACTGGTGTTTAAAAGGAACCACGCGCCCTGAAAGACCGACGGCATGTGCTTTGTGCGTATCACGGTTGTAGCCTAATGAAATACTCCCTTGCAGTTATATGTGGATAACAGAAATCGGCCGTCAGAAGTGACGCCGGCGATAACATTTAAGGCCACGTTGACGCCAGGAAGACCGGAATTATGGTGAGGAATGCAGGCCTGAAGATAAGATAATACGTAGTAGCCGGCCAACAGGCGTGCGAAAGCCTCCGGCGCCGGCCGGATTTTTTAAGGAAGGAATGTTATAGGGGGACAGTGGCCAGTCGCGTGTAGTTGTTCCCGCGCGACAGCAGCATGCGCTCCTGCAC
Organism: Klebsiella sp. A-Nf5; assembly: GCF_002810545.1. NCBI lineage: Bacteria > Pseudomonadati > Pseudomonadota > Gammaproteobacteria > Enterobacterales > Enterobacteriaceae > Klebsiella > Klebsiella sp. A-Nf5. The sequence continues at coordinate 86,825 of NZ_PIOG01000040.1, forward strand.
ACGGCGCTCAACCTCACGCTTCAGCGCTTCTTTATCGCCCCTGAAGCGGCCGGTGGCGTATTCGCGGGTCAGTTGCTGACGCACGCGCGTCTCGATGTCATGACGCTGCCGTGATGCATCCCGCCGTGCAGTATCCCGCTTCCGGCCATGAGATTTACGCTCAGCCTGATAACTGCGAAAACGCTCACGCACAAACCGCCACGCTTTTGCGATCAGCTCGTCCATCTCCAGCGGTTTCAGTTTCTGCTTTTTGCGCTGCAGGTTTTCCCACTCCACACGGCTGCGCCGCGCGGCCACCACAGCCACCTCAGAAACGTCAAGCGCGGAAAACAGAGCCGGGGTGAAGGTGATATCGGTCGGGATGTTACAGCCGATCTGCGGGTCATATTCAGTCTGATAGGTGATGAGCCCCAGCTCGGCCAGAAACTTCAGCGCCCGGGTGGCACGGCTGACTGACAGGTTGCCGCTCCTGGACTCGGTGGCCAGTCCACACTCGATGGCCATATTGGTAATCGAGCGCTGCACGCGATTGGCCAGCGGATCATAGTGAAAACACATTGCCTGCAGTAGCGCGTCAATTGCACGCCGGCGCAACAGTGGCGGCATCCTGTGCCGCTTACCCAACGAACGCAAAAACGCCACATGAATGGAAAAATCAAAACGGGACGTGAAGCCTTCGGCTTTCGCCATCAGCTTACGGCAGAACGGCAGAGTCTTTTTCCCTTCACGCGGCGTGAATACCGGATTCGGGTTTTTAACCTGTGAATAGTGGTTTTCAAGGATATCAGTCACCGCTTCCTGCGCTTATGTTGCGCGGAAGGAGCGAATGACACAGAAACTGATCTTGAAGTTTTCTGAGCATGTACATATACTCCCTGCATAGAGCAACACGTTCTATGCAGTTTATGAAGGCCCCGTTAATCTTTTCCTTCCGCCAAGATTGAAGAAGATTATCGGGGTTTTTGCTTTTCTGGTCCCGGGTAGATACCTCATCAGAACCTGTTCCCTGCCACCTTACGGCGCGGCACACCCAAAATTATTCAGACCATCAACAATCTAGCACTCAATAAAAACATGATCAAGAATGTGAAGTCTTTACATCTATAAGACCACGTTCTGTAAGCTCTCGCTCGAGGAGTTTCTCGATAAACTGGGCTTGTGTCAGACCTTCTTCCTCACAAACCGCTATCATCACGTCCTTTAGTGGGTTTTTAACAAAAACCTTAACTTCTTTATGAGTTTCGCGTTTCCGCGCAATTGCGGCAAGCTGTCTCTCACTGGCAGACATTGGCTTACCTTTCCGGTATGCACGTTTTGCATTCGTAGATGAAGTGGTTTTATCTGCTGAACGTGACATTTATCGCTCTCCTGACACCTCAGAAATGTCTTCGGAACGGAGGATACTACAGAACTCTCAGATCCTGCAAATCAATAACTTACTTTCAATTTGCAAGAGATCCTTTCTAAAATTGTAATTTGTATTGGCGTACAAATTTCAACTGAATGAGATGCTATGCCCTCTTTTAAGAGTGAGGGAGAGTAGCCCCATCCTGAACTAAAAGTGAGTACCTTCAGGGGCAAGGCTTAAGAGATACGGTTGGACCAGGTGCTTTAGCATGGACGTAAGTAAACCGTATTGATGCTCGTTTTATGTCTGAGGAGCATTAATAAGCCCGTTTCCAGTCCGTCCCCTGCGACCAACGGGTCGACCAGTGCTGCAGATAGCGTTGAGCAACGACTGGATCATCCCATACGACAAGCACGTTCTCTGAATTGACCCGATCAGCGGCGCGGGTGTAGTTAAAAGACCCGACTTCAATATTGCGGCCGTCGGCAATGATGACTTTGTCGTGCATGATTTTGTACTGTGACACTGTGCGAACCGGGATGCCGGCATTGACCAGAAGATTCATGGCCGCCAGGCTCGCCTGGTTTTGCTTGCCGGTATTGGCTTTCCAGTCCAGAACCACTTTCACATCGACACCACGCCGCTTTGCCCTGACAAGCGCACCGGCGACTTCAGGCGAGGTAAAGGAATACCCCATCAGCCGGATTTCCTGCTGCGCAGAATCAATAGTCTTCAGGACCAGCTGCAGAGCCGTTCCTTCCGGAGAATATCCTGTCTCGATGCTGGCGGCATACACGGCCGGAACAGGTGCACACAAAGCCAGGCTGATAAGCCCCGACAGACAACATTTGTGGAGTGTACGGTTAATTTTTTTCACAGTATTTCCTTAACGGGTGTTTAAGAAACGCCGGGAGCGGGGGAAACAGGCTTTTCCCCGTTCCCGGGGTTGGACAACGACGCCATGCGGAGGCGTCAGGATTTTGTGGTATGCCGAAACCAGTAGCAGACAGGTCCGTCGCCGGTATCGTGGACAGAGCCCAGAAACCAGCCATCATCATCCGGAGGTTCCGGTATCCAGCCACGGGCATCCGGGGCTTCATCAGTAAATCCGGCAGCGAAAGCTTCAGGCGCTTCATCGCGCATTGTCATCACAAAGCACTGAAGTTTATGGGTTCTGAGCCAGTAGCTTAATTCTGTGGAAGTTTCACAACCACTTCGTGCCAGCGCAGGATGTGTCCAGTACCCCTGTTCATCACGTTTCACTTCGGCGGCGATAATCATTTTTCATTCTCCTTTCGTTCAGTATGCTCTGCCGTTGAATTCATACCGGTTATGGATTTTTCGGCTGCATCGGCTCCGCGGTATTTCAGAAACTCTCCGACCCTTCTTACCAGCCTCTCTGAATCCCGATCGCGTAGTAGTGGAATACCGGCCTGCCTCAGAACCTCTTCCAGGAGAATATCGCGCCGGATACGGTGTTTTTTCTGGTGTGAGGCATCATCCAGTTCAACTGCGCCGATGATGGCGAAGGTATGGATGTCAACGATGACCACATCGCAGTGCCACTGTGATGCCATCCTGAAGAGTTGCCACCAGGTCCGGGATCGTGGCCGGATATGGGGAGAGAGTGTGGCAATATCTGCCACCCGGACCTGAGGACACAACAGCCAGCGCTTTCGGCTGGTATGCCTCAGTAATGCCCGGAAAAAATGTTGTTCCCGTGGCGTCATCAGTGTGTCATTACCCACCCAGACCCGCTGGCGACACAACCGTTGCTCAGCCTCTGAGGGGCGAATACCCAGGGCTTTCAGTGACCTCAGTACCGGGGAAGTCTTCGTTACTGCGCGTCCTTTCAGAAGCAGCACCAGAAATCCCAGCAAACTCAGCACAACAACGGTACTGCCCGCCATCATTAATATCTTTGCCATGTATTTTATTCCCTGATGTTCCTTTCTTTCCCGATGCGTTTTTCTGTCGTCTTCCTCATCTTTCTGTCCCTCTTCTGATAAGGCAGAACTCTGCCGGCAGCCTGTTGAGCAACGCGCGGCGAAATACATTCGGCAGTCCTCTCCCGGCTACAACATCAGCAATCAGAACTGATATGACGCTAATCTGCAGGAAGAGGCACAGGGCAAAACCAATCTGATGCACCAGTTCCGCAGCAGGCATATTACGAAGAGCATTAATCAGCCGGATAGCATCCTGTGGGGAACACCAGGCGAGAATACCGATACCGACCAGCATCACCGCCGGCGTATACAACAGCCCCCGGCTGATAACCCGTCCGGTCAGGCCTGTAAGCTCCCACCTTTGCTGGCGAAACACCTCATCATCCCGGAGGATTTCCCATTCCAGCCGGGCCTTTTCATGGCGCGGCACCTCGGCCACCACCTGAATACTGTCGCGAATACTGACCAGCGGTGAGACCTCTGGCTTTCTCATCCGGTCGATGTGACGGGTATAAAGGGCAAGGCCTGCCCAGAACAGTGCAACAGACGATATAAGCAGATAAAACCCACTCACCGGGAAAACAGAAGGGAACAGGAGCATAAGAACCATCGCAAGCACGATACCGCAGAAATAACAGAACAGCTGCTGCTGTCTGCGCAGAATACAATATTTAAACATAGTAATATTCCTTTTTATTTGATGATAAACGCACGATATGAAAGCCTGTACATTTCATAAATCGCACGTCGTAATATAATGAAAATATTGAAATCAGTTAAATGCTGAAAGTGGATGACTTAAATTGAAAGTTGAGCACTTATAAGCGTCACATCCTCCCGGGACGAGGCAGTCCCGAATCGGCCATTCAGTGTACCGAACGGCTTGTCATTCTTCGCGACTTCCCATACCCGGGCAACACACACGCCTCAGTCACAACGCCTTTCACCCTTTGACCTCTCTTTCGTTTGAATATATTTTTCTGACTATGAGAAAATAATAAACGCAAAAGACCTTTCCGGACGGGAGTAATACCAGAACGGACGCAGTCAAGTATAATAACCGCACCATACAGGGTTAATGTTTTTTTAGAGGATGTGGGTTCTGTCAGATCGGGGATATTCACAACCTGACAGCCTGTATTATTCCGTTATAAATCTTTCCAGTCAGGTAATTTATTCACCTTTCGCCGCCACAGATGAAACAGTGCCATCGTCAGGCCAAATAACACGCCCGCAATAAGACTGATTTTGCAAGCGAACAGGGGTGGCATCCCCTGGGCCCGCCACACCATCCAGTACATCCACAGTCCGTATCCGACGGAGAAAGAGCCTGCCATCACGCCAAAAACCTGCCAGAACGGAGCAAACGGCAGCGGGGGAATGTTTATCCCCAGCCGCCACAACAGTCGTATCAGAAGCGGTGCATAATTGCTTTTCCACATCTTACGGCTGGCCATTATCGCCAGCGCCTTTTGTTTCCGCGCTTCAAAATCCATTTCCTCTCCTCGATTGTATTCAGCCAGCTGACTGGCTCCGCATACGCTCAGTTCGCAGGAGTTCTTTCATCATGCGCTCGCTGGCGTACTGCGCTTCCCCTGCAGTGACGGTCGCGACGGCGTTCCCCTGCAGATCATAGCGGGCGGCTCCCTCCTTCATCCGGGACAGATAGCCCGCAGACCGGGTCAGACTCTTCAGGCACTTAATCACCTGTTTATGCGACAGCGGCAGGTCACGGTTCACAATGTCGGCAAACAGCTGTTCGCGCATGCCCGTTGCCAGCAGACGGGGTGAGTTTCCGTCGAACAGCTGTGGCCAGAATGCCTTCAGCGTCATAATGGCCTGTTCCGGCGGCAGCAGGCGAAGATAACGCACCGGAGGTGGCGTCTTTACCGCTTTAACCGGAACCGGCGCAGCGTTGCGCGCGGCGGCTTCGGCCGCTTGTTTAACCTTCTCAAGTTTCTCTTTTTTTGCCTTCCAGGCCGGCGGGGACGAGACCACCACGACCTTCTTTCGGCGCACCACACCAGGAGCAGGGGTTGCCTCTGCGGGGGCCGTACTGTTCTCCGCCGGTTTTCGTTTCAGGCTCAGTACAGGGCGTTTTTCTTCACTCATAAGGGGCCATATCAATAAAAGCTACAGGTCTGTGCTATACGATACGCTAACGGTATCATCGTTTCACCTCGCAATGCAGTGGACACAACGATGATGTCCCCTTTGTCACGTTTACGGGCAATGTGCCCGCCCCCCGGACCTGTGTCCGGTTTTTTTTTACATCGAGACGACAATACCGAGTACCGCCAGGTGCACCGCATAGAACATCACGAAGAACTGCCGCGGCCAGAAGCGTTTCACACGTTCTCCGGCAGATGAGCACACCATCAGCGTCAGCAGCGCAATCGCCAGTCCGGCCACCGATTCACTCACGTCATGCATATTCATCAGCAACACCATGAGGGCCCACAGCACCCCGTATCCCAGCCGTTCCGGTGCATGCTGTGCGCGACAAAGCAGCCAGCTGGCGGTGAGCATGCCCACTCCGGCCATGCCGTAGCTGGCGGTTGACAGGGGGATCCAGGTGACCAGCAGTCCAGCCGCCGGAAGGGTGTAATACCAGGACGGCTGACTGACCCACCGCAGGACCTGACCCGTGACGGCAAAGGAAAACAGAATATTCCCGGTATACCACGGATATCCGATGAGCATAAACGACACCTGGGCGACCAGCGCCCAGCCCCACAGGCTGTTGAGCTGCGACTGGCGTATTTCCGCGTGCCGGGCCAGATTCATTCCCCACACCAGTCCGAACAGTGGAAAACAGCCCCGTCCCAGCAGGCGCATCACTTCATTGTTTCCGGCCAGCAGTAAGCCGGTGTGGTCAGTCACCATCAGTACCAGTGCGACCGTTTTAATCATATCCGTTTGTCCCGGTGTCCAGGTCAGCAGGCGCTGAAGCCAGCGGTCTGTCGCACCTGGAAATGTGTGTTGTGCTCTCATGTTTTTTCCTTTTAGCGCTCCGGCAGACTGCCCGATTTTAATCGGGGAGGCTGCCGGAGCAGACAAGCCGCAGGCGCGTCAGTCGCCCCCGAGGGTTTTCTCGCGGTTCAGGTCGCGCACCATGTCCCGCTCCACAGCCTGCAGACGCTCACGCTGCAGACTTTCTGAGGCCACCTGCTGAATCGCCGCCTCCTGGCGCCGGAACTGAGGATCATCCGGTAGCGTCGTTTTCTCCGTGCCCGGCCGGTCACGCTCCAGTCCGCGGATGACGTCCCCGATAACCTCTTTCACCCGGTCCGCCGGCTCGCCGGCTTTACGCGCCTCCCCGGCCACTTCCCGGGCAGTCTGTTCCGCCTGTTTTTCCATTTCGCGGCGCTGCTGTTCTTCTGCCGCCCGCTGCGCCAGAACCTCTGGCGGGAGGATAATGTCAGCCCCGGCCTGCGGTACCGGAGCCACCGGCGCCGGATCAGCCCATACCCGCCCGCCGGTCATGGCCCCGGGGTTCCAGGGGCGGTCATCACCGGCCAGCCGCACCACCACCCCGGTATCGGGATTGTCGCGGGCCATTCTGACCCCCTCCCCCATATTCCCGGCCAGCAGGCTTTCACCGTTGCGGCTGTTCTGCAGCGCCACGAACCGGGCGTCTTCATTGCCCATAATCCGTCCCTCTCCGCCGATAGCCTCCAGCCGTCCGTCCCGATCGGTCAGCGGGCTGAGCCAGATACCGGCGGCTTTCCCGTTTTTATCAAATGCCGGCAGCGCCACATGTGGTTGAGGGTACTTTTTCCCCGGAGAAATGAATTTTCCCGGTGAATTTCCCTGTGCCAGACCGGACTGCTGCAGGGCTGCCCGGCCAGCGGCGGTTTCATCCAGTGGCCTTGCCCGCCCGAACAGCAGATCGGCGGTTTTCACCGCCCGGTCGTTACGGGGTTCCAGAATATCGTGCGCCGTCGCTTTCTCAGGTGAATGCTGGATGGCCTTTATCCAGCCCTCACGGCTGTCGGTGTAGACCTGAACATGCTGTTTCATGCGGGATAACGCCACATAGGCAGACTCAAAGCTGGCCATCTGTTCCCGGCCACCGGCCACCCCTTCCAGCGCGATGGCATACCGTTCGCTGGCCCCCTGGGCGCAGTGAGCCGTGATGGCGTAGGCGAGGTCGATATGCTGCTGCGCCTGATCCGCCTTCGGGGTCAGCGTGCGGGTGAGTTTGCCATCAGACAGCGTGACACTGTCACCCGAAACAGACTGCACCTCCCAGATACTGTTGGCCACATAGCCGCGCTCCGGGTCACTTTTGCTGAAGCGCATTCGGTCCCCCTGAGACACGGTGATCTTTTCCTGACGATAGAGCGTGACGCCTTCTGCCGATGCCTCCCGGGGTGAAATATATCGCTCCTTTCCGTCACTGTCTGTCAGGGTGATCAGCTGATTAGCCTTATCCACTTTGCTGATACGGTGGTATACGTTATCAACCAGCGCCACCGCCTCCTTATGAGCCGTCCAGGCCGACAGTTTGCGCAGTTCACCGTCACGGATGTTGCTCGTGACCAGCACCGGCAGGGTGATTTCCTCTTTGCCGGTTTCCCCGTTCTCCCGCCGTGCGTCATGGATCATACCGTTCAGCGTCCGCCGGTCCTTATTCAGATGGGTGATCACCAGCGTCTGTGACTGTGCCTCAGGGGTCCGTCCGGTATAGTCCTTCACCAGCGCCTCGTAGAGCGTCGCGGGCTGACCTGCCGGCAGGGTTTCCCCCTCGCTCAGCGCCTTTTCTATCGCCTTTTCCTGCTTTGGCGTGAATTCCACCACAGAACTGCCCGGCGCCCAGGCGCCTTCTTTTCTCGACACCTGCTCCGGCGTGACCTGCTCAATGGTGGTCAGGGCGCGGTGCACATCCCGCTCAATCAGGCTGTAGACCGCCGGTCGCAGCTCAGGTATCTGGCGCACAATCTCTTTCATAATGGCAACGTCGGCGGCGCTGCGCTGCTGCGTCAGCCTGAACGGCTGGCCCGACGCGATGGGCGGCAGCTGGTCGGTATCCCCGCTGGGCACCGCCCGTCCACCGCCGGCGGCGATGAGGGAGTGGGCTTTTGCCATATCGGCCAGCCCCACCATCGAGCTCTCGTCGAGCAGGAACAGAGTGTTGCTGAAATCGGGTGTCTGGCCATTGCGCTGCAGCAGCTGCGTGTCGTGGAGGAACGACGCCGTCGTGCGCGCATCCACGCCGGCACTCTGCATTTCCCCGACCGCGCGATGCGTCGGCGCCAGGCCGATGACGCGCGGACGGGTCTCTTCCGGCAGCAGACTGATGGCACTCATGACTGCCCGGAACTGGGTGGTTTTCCCCACCCCGGCATACCCCTGAACCACCGTGAACCGGTCCGTGCTTTCCAGAATCATCCGGGTCGCCGTCCGCTGTCCGGCGGTCAGGTCCGTCATCAGACTGGCCGGCACGCGGTCCATCAGGGGGGCCACCGCGTCTTTACCTTCCAGCACCCGGGTCAGGATGCTTTTTTCGGCGTCCCAGGTCTGACGGGAAATCAGCAGGTCATTGCCGTAGCCGTGCGCCACCGGTACATTCAGCAACTGCCCCGACCTGATTTGTGCCTGAATGGTCGTGTCGATGTCCGCCATCGGAACCTTCCCGCCCCCGGTTTCCAGCGCCGTCGCCAGCAGCTGGGGCCGGGAGAAGGTCAGTTTCTCACTTTCAAGCAGCGGGATGGCCAGGTGAATGGCCTGTTCTGCCGGGGTACGCAGTCCGGCCTTCTGCTGCGCAATGGCCGCATCCAGGTCCGTCTCGCCGGATCGGGTCTTCAGCTGCTCTGAGACCACGCTGAAGGCGGTATGCCGCGACAGCTTCTCCGTCGTGCGCGCCGCATCCTGCGCCGAGTACAGCCGGAGATGACTTCCGCTCTGCGCCAGCTGGTTGAGGGTGGCGTTATCCAGCTCACGCTGCGTCACAGACGCAAAGACCGTTGCCGTCTCGCTAACCGACCTGCCGGGACTTTCCACCCAGCCGTGGCCGATTTTAATACCGTCAAACACGCCCGCGCCCACGGCCAGGGTCTGCGTGGTTTTCTGCCCCGGCCGCTGTACCGTCAGCTGCCCGTCCTCCACTTTCATCACCGTGATGCTTTCCCCGCCCTTCAGGCGTGTGTCCGGTATCTTCCCGAGCACCGCCAGACGTTCCCCCTCTGCCACCGGCAGTGTCTCTGCCCGGAACAGCGTCCACTGGCTGTCGACCGCGGAAACCTTCAGATCCAGACGGACCCCTTCCCGGTCTTTCAGGGTCAGCATATTGCTGCTCGCGGTCACCCGGTCAATGACAAAGCGATCGTGCGTCCGGTTCTCCGGATCCCAGCGTTCCATCACCATCCCCTCCCGGTAATAATCCCGCACGCCCCGGCTTTTGCTGTCCAGCCACACCGGCATCAGGGCTGTAATGGTCGTGTCTTTCTCACCCAGCACCCCCTCATGTCTGAGGGAGTCACGGATAAGGCCGTTGAGTACGCTCTGTTCACGCGTCCCGCTGATTTGGGCCACGCTTTCCTGCCCTTCACGCACGCTGACGGCAAACTCCTGTGCCAGCCGGCTGTAGCGTGCTCCTTTATCCGGTTCACTGATGATGTCGGCTGTGGTCTGATGGCCACCCTGCCAGCGATACGTATTCACGCCGCTGTCCTTCAGCACCGTCAGCGCGCTGCCGGTCCCGCTGCGCTTCCCGCTGTCGGAGAGCAGGACCTGCACGTTATGGCGCATCGCGCCATCGAGCAGGGAAATCGTTTCCTTCAGGCTCAGCTTCTCCGCCTGATCCACGATGAGTGTTCCGCCTGGAATAAACGCCGTCCCGTCCTGCAGGGCGGATTTACTGGTCACCGTTTCCCCGGCCAGACGCACATCACCGGCGAGAAAATCACGTGAGCGGTTATCGGCCGCCAGGATATGGACGTCACGCCCCTGCTCCCGGGCCATCAGGGTTAACTCGGCCACCCGCTCCCGCTGGCCGGTTGCACCGCCCTGACCGGAAACGATACCCATGACCGGGCGATCCTGCGCCAGCACGCTGACGGCATCGCTGAAAGGGACCTGGCGCACCACAGACGCATCAGGCGTGACGGAGACATGATTCTGGCGCTGCACCTCCTGACTCAGGGCTTTGACGGCGAGTTCATCGAGAACGTGGATGTTTGAGGTGAACAGGCCTTTCTCGCGATCGAGAGGGATAAGCTGCTCCCGTTCAATGGCGGCATCGATGCCCTTTCTCGCCAGCTCAAAGACACCGTCCTTCGCCTCCAGCTGGCCGACCGTGCGTGCCAGCAGGTCGGCATACGTGAACTGCACCTTGCGGTCGCTGAGACCGGCAATCGCTTTCGTCACCACATCCGTGATATCCGGACCGTCAGTGTTCACCGGCGCGGCAGGTGCACGGGCCAGCTCTGCGGCTCGCGCATTGGCGGCCTCACGGTACCCCCGGATGTCAAACCCGGTCTCCTTCAGCGTGTTCATCCACTCCACCATCTTCTCTGCCGGATCGATGGCTTCTTTCGACTTGCGGGTATCGAGCGCGGCCACATCCCGGGACTTCAGGGAGGCATCGGGTCCTGCGGCCTCCCTGACCTCCTGAGACCGGGTGGAGAAGGGTTCCACAGGGACCCCTTTCATCTCCCACATCCCGTGTTTGCCCACGACTTCCGTCTCATAGCCAAGCTTCTCAACCAGGGGTTTGAACGCCTCCCGGTAAAGCTTCCCGAACGCTATCTGGTTCGCGTACACGTTCTCGATAAAACCTGTTTTACCGATCTTATCTGTGCCGAGAGACTGCCATTTGTCCCCGTTCTGCGTGGCGTTAATGACGACGGCATGGGTGTGTATCTGAGGTTCCTGGTTACGGTTCGTGTCATGGTTGAATTTCGCCACAATCAGATTTCCGGTCAGCACCGTTTCGCTTTTACCGTCCGTCATGACCCGGGTCGCGGCCAGCGTCTCCAGTTGCCGCACCGCTTCGGTTACCGCCTGGTTGTGGGCATCGATAAGGCGTTTATCGCCGCCCAGCATCGCCATGACCGACACGCTTTTGGGGGCCGAGAAGGTCAGGTCATAACCGGGCCGGTGCCTGTTGGCGCCGTCCTGTATCCGGGTCAGGCCGCTGCCATCCGGCAGCTTCCCTTTCAGCAGTTCCGTAAACAGCGCCTTATCCACGGCTTTCCCGTCGATCCCCAGCGCCTCAGCCCCCTTACCCTGCCAGCGTTCGTCCATGCTCCCGATGACGTAGTAATTATCCTTATCCGTATAGTAATTACCGGCACTGCCCGCCGATTTAACGGAGCCAATCGACATCATCAGAAGTTCCCCCCAATCTCGACATCATCCTGCTCATCGTGGCGGTGGCTGTGGTTGATATTGACCTCTTCACGCCGCTGCATATCCCGCTGCGTCTGCTCATCAGCCCAGGCGTCATACGCCTGCATGTCTTCAATCACACCGTCCTCGTTCATGCCGGCCGGCAGCATGTCCTGCCCCTGCTCTGCGGACTGCTGCGCCAGCTCCTGTTCTGTCCCGCCTGCAGCTGCAGCAGGGGTAACGGCAGAGGATGCTGTTGAGGCAGCAGCGGCCGCTGCGGCTGCTTTTGGTTTGATCAACGGTACGGTCGTGACCCGCAGGACGGGCGCCTCAGGTGGCGGTGATGCAGGAGCCCTGGCGGAGGGTTCCGCTGCCGGCATCTTCGTTGGCGGCGGCGCTTTTACCGGTGCCGGAGATACTGTCACTTCTGCTGGCGCAGGCTGACTGACCGGCTCAGGTTGCTCACCGGCGTGACTGTCTGTAGCAGCGGGCCCGGGTTCCGGCGCATCCGGCGTGAAAAGCGCCCTGGCAAGACTGCCTTCAGCTTCCCGCGCTTCAAGCAGCGCTCTGAGCCGCGCATCCACCCGCGCATCGAGAGAGCGAGGAATAAATCCCTCGGCAATTTTCGGACGCGGTTTGTATTTGAGGGCCAGTTTCACGGCCGGATACGGCCCGGGCAGCGTGACATAGCAGGACAGATCAGGCAGCGTCTGAATATCGGAGTAACTGACCAGCGTTTCCCGCTCTTTTTCTTTCCCGGTCGACACACCATCACGCACCGGGTCCGCACCGTAAGAGTACTGCTCGCTGGCTTTGAGGATTTCCTTCTCGCCAATTTCACCGGCAGCAAACTCCGCGATCTCCCTGCTGGGTGAACGGAAGAAGGCCCGGGTGTTCATTACGTCAAAGAGCGTGGCGGCAGGCTTGACGCCATAGATGTCTTCCAGCTGGGCATAGGACTGAATACCGAACACATAACAACCACCAAATTTACGCGCCTCCGGGAGGATTTCGACCAGGTCCGGCAGCTTGTGCAGCGTGGGGAGCTCGTCGGCGAAAATCCACACGCGCCGGTTACGGTTCTCCCCCATCGCCAGCAGGCCGCGGATAGCAATTGACAGCCACATCGAGATAACCGGCTTCAGGGAAGCATGGGTGTCAGCGTTGGAGGAGATAAACAGCCAGCCATTGGGTCGGTCCTCACGGACACCGCGCATCCAGTCCCGGATAGTGAATGGCTCGCCGTTCTTCTCAATGCCCTGCAGGTAGCGAATAGCCTTGACGTAGTTGGTCAGCACGGCACGAATGGAGATGGCCGTTTTCTCAATTTTCTCTTCAACCAGATTCGCTGCCGGCGTGTTCTGCAGATAGGCGCGCAGCTTGTCGATTTTAATGGACAGCATGGTATCAACCAGTTTCTCGTAGCTGCGATCCTTGTCTTCACGCATCAGGTACGCGCCTTCGGCAAAGATAGTGCGACCGGAGCCCTGCCAGAACGGGTCTTCTTTGGTACCCATCGGGATAAGGGTGTTGGAGATGTTGTCGAAGTCCGGCAGCGTCAGGCACTCTTTCCACAAATCCCAGGCCGCACAGCGCGAATCCAGCGGATTGAGGATTTTATCCAGTGACGGGTCGTAATAGCTTTTGACGAACTCACAGGAGCGATCGTAAATGATGGCCATATCGCCCCGGGCGCGCACGTAGTTCAGTAGCCGGCGGATCACTTCTGATTTACCGGAGCCTACGGTACCGTGAAGGCAGAAGTTCTGGATTTCGGAGTTTTTAAGAATAGGCAGGTCGCCAATTTTAATATCAGAGGCCATACCATCACGTTTCATCTGACGGGCCACTTCTTTGGGCTTATCGGAAAGCTGGCGCCCGCCGGTATTCTCATCCTCACTCTGCTGTTTCCCCTGGCGGCCCAGCACCCAGCTGGCGATGAAGAACGTCACGATACAGATAACAAGAGAAACCACGGCAGCAAAGACGAAACTGGTCCACAGCTGCTCTCCGCACCAGACAGTATATTTATCGGCCAGGATTTGTTCTGAGGTATATTCCAGCGACTGGCCGTAATACTGAATGGTGTATACCGGCTGGGAACGAATAATATCGCGCATCGGACCCAGCGTCGTACACCACCAGTATACGCAGCCGTTCACAAAGGTTTGCCAGCTGAGCCGGTACATCAGCATCAGCCCGCACAGCACCCAGAATAAAATAAACAGCACGTAGAAAATAATATTGGCAATCTGACCAAACATGCGAAAGCGCATATTGGCGATCTGACCGCCCTGCGTCATATCTTTGGCATTGAAACTCATGGCACTAATCCGTCAGTAAAGTATTAGGGTCGGAAGGACAAATCAATCAGCGAAAACAGACCTAACGGGGTTGCAGGGAATAAGCCTCCCCCACAGCAGGATGTGAATAAATATCGCCAGGCATCAGTTTATATGTTTCAAGAGACCTGACAGGTTCAGATATTGCCATAAATAACCTCTGATCAAATAAAGACGAAAAGACTCCGCCGAAGGCGGCAACGCCTCACAGATGCACAAATAAATTGCGCAACTGTTCACCGTTTAGATGTGGAATTAACTGATTATTGGACGAATTAATTCTGACACACCAGAAAGGTGATGCCAGTCTGGCCCGGAGTGCCCGGGCCGTGGAGTAGAAAACTTACAGAATATTTGCGATCGATTTTGCCAGCTGGTCTTCAAGAACAGGCTGGGCTTCAGGGAACTTGAGGTTAACTTTATTAGCGTTAGAGACGACGCGAGTCTGGTATTTGTGCTGATTACCCGTTTCCGTACTTGTCTGCACTTTTGCGCCAGATGTTCCCTGACGTAATACGGCCACGTTATCAGTCTGAACCTGTGTTTTGGTTCTTTCCGCGATCTGAACATCGGTGATCATGGTGTAGTTCACATCTTCCACCATCGCGTCAGCCGCCATTCCGACCAGACCGGCTGCAAGCCCTACTCCCAGGGCTGCTCCCGCGGAACTGGAATTGTAAGCGGTAATCCCCGCCCCAAGAGCGGCGCCAGTCACAGCGCCCTCATAACCCCGGCTTAACCAGCCCTGAGACTCACGAAGGTCCATTTTATCGGCCTTGAGCACGTTCGCCTGGATCCAGTAGCCCGCCGTATCCGGGTTACTGACGACCTGATATCCCTTTGAAGTGACGGCGCTGGCAATTTTTGCCTGCAGGCCACTCATATCCTTATCGGAGGTATTTTTGATTTGCAGATAAACCGTCTTATTATTTGAAGGTTCCAGCCAGATTGTTTCGCTCATCTGGGTTTTTACTTCCAGATTTCTCTTTTTAATAGCGGTTCCCATTGCACTACATCCAGATAACACCAGCGCAGAGCTGACGACCATCACAGCCATGACTTTATTAAGCTTCATCCTGAATCCTTGTGACATAATCAATACGAGTGAATACACATTCTCTTATAATTTCGGAATGCGCATTCACTATATACGAATTTTAAGCGAGATGTAAAAACCAATTAAAACCTAGACAGCCAATAATAACAAAAAGAAACTTTTAGCCTGTTAATAAACCACCATAATTGATAGGTTGCATCTGGGTGATTACCCCCCCAACTTTTCTGCGCGGAAAGAGTTTATCGCAGATGAGAGTACCGAAAGTTGATATCTTCCAAAATCAATATTCATAACAAACCACACAAAAATCGTCGCAATAAGAACCATGAACGCAAAAGGAAATGGAGAGGCATAATACACCCTATTAAATAGTGCAAGTGCTAGAATTAAAGCCATATACACAAATGCATAGACAATTACTTTTCTAGATATAAACCGATATACCTGCGAGCGCATTCTATAGGTTCTGGGAACAGATAAAAAAAGTGAACGCGCACTTGCCACTCCAAGCAGAATCATAAGACTTATAACGCCGGGGAACACCAACACCCAAAATATGAATTTAACAGACAAATACCCGCCCCCCACACTAATTATGGCGCAAACCATATTCCAGGCAGCAATAATTACCCCTGGCCATAGACATGACCAAAAAGATGGTATCTCCATTTCACCTCGTGAAAAAATATTTTTCAGCTGATCTACTTCTTCAATGAGGATTTTATTTGTCATCATCATTTTCATCTTTTCCCATCAAGAAAATCCTTTTGCGTTTTCGCTGCTTTTTCCTCTAACTCAGCCGGAGAGTCAGCCCCTGGTAAAGAATTTACCTTACTCTTTCTTTCATTATAATCACCTTTAAACTCATTTGCTTTTGTTTTATGGCTCTTTTCCATTTCAGCATTCTCATTTTTCACCTCTACGCCTTGCCGTTGTATGTTTTCGCGGGTTTCCTGATACTGTTGTTTATTCTCTGTAATCATCCCATCCACTTTCTGACCCACATTATCCTTAATACCCGCATCTTGTGTCATAGCATCGATACGACCAGAATTTTGTCCGTAGTCGGCCATTACCGAACCATTGTCACCACCACCTGACACCCCAGCCATATTCTGTCCAATGCTTTCACGACCCTGTTGATACGCAGCATCAACCCTGGGTTCTACCTGCTCTTTGACGAATTCACGCGCCAGGGCTTCACGCTGCGCCGCAATTTCAGGAGAACTGGTATTGGTCAGAATGGCCTCGGCATCCTGTGGAGCACGATGCTGAACAAAGTTCGCAAACTGTTGAGTCAGGTTTTCGTTCATCTGGCCAGTCATGCTCTCTGTGCGTGACGCCATTTCACTGTATTCATGGCTGCGTGTCCGGCTGGTTGTATACTGGTCATAGCTGTTTTTGGCACTGGAGAGTGACGCGGCAAACTGGTCAACACGCGAGCTGGCATTATTATCGGTAATATTGCCCGAAGTGGAGGTTTTGCGGCTGGTAAAGTAATCCGAAGCTTCTTTAAAGTCTTTCGCCGCCTGACTGCTGGTATCATGCCGGCTGTCATTCGATTCCCGACCGGAAGTTCCAACGTTATCTGTATTACCTGAGCTGTGCCCCCAGCCTGCACTTCCTTTACCACCAACTTCAGCAGAAAAACCACTGCCCCACTTTCCTAACTTGCCAAACAGTTGATCCCCTGAACTCCATTTACCAGATACATGTGCATCAAATGATTGAGTTCTTTTCGATGAATCATCCATCAACTGCTGGAAAGACTCCTCATTACTGATGTTGTTGGCTTTCGCATTAGCAACAACCGCATTCCACATCTTGCTTCTGGCCATCGAATCCTGCGAAGACTCGGTAGTATCGGCCCCGGTCGTTGTTGAGGCGCTGTTCCCTTTATTGGTGCCAAATTGCTGCAGACTATTCCAGGCACTTGTCACGCTGCTGTTATAGCCATGCAGCGCGCTTTCGGCCTGGACATCAGCCTCACGGGCCATCTGTTGCTGCGCACTGGCTATCTGACGACCGACGTTGATATCCACCGGCAGTTTTGACATTGCACCACCACTGTCCCAGACCATCGAGCCATCCCGCGTCTGCGTGCTCATGCCTCCATTCGCCAGCTGCCGCGACATCTGTCCGAAACTGGTTGTGCTGTTGGTACCCCAGCTGTAGCCGCTGACGTTCTCCATCTGCATGTTGGCAAACGAGTAATTCCCGTCCACCACGCCGGATGCCGCCTGCGATGTTGCACCAAGCCCGGAAGAAGAAAAATGGCTGTAGGCACTGGAGAAGGCGGCTCCCATGCTCTTCACGATCCCCCACGACAAGGGCGGTATCATCACGGCAATATAGCCCGCGGTGGTCGCAATATCCGAGTTTTTGAGCTGAACCTGCGACAACTCAGAGAGAACGACCGGGACGCCATTTTGCTTCGCATAGTAGGCCATTGCGCTGTTCAGGATGGCGAACAGTAATGGCCACGTCTGCAGCCAGATAAGCGCAAACACATACCCCTTTAGCACCTGCAGCGTCATCATATTAAACATGGCGGCCATCACCATGATCGGGAACATCCCAATCATTATCCCCATGATAACGGTCTGCGTCAGCGGAAGTGCGCGAAGCGCCTGGTGCCCCATTGTGGCCTGTGCCAGCCGCTGCTTTTCAAGGGATGAGGTGTTAGCGATATTGACCAGACTGGCGGTATCGCCGCTGCGGGCCGCATAACTCTGGATCCCGCTGCGCAGGGCGTTCATCGTGACGTTCTGGCGGATAATCTGCCCGGCGCTCTGTCCCGAGCTGTAGAAGTAACTGTAACTGTCGCCAATCATCTGGCTGAACAGCAGATCGGGATTAGGTTTGCCGCCAAACAGCTGACGAACATAGTAGTTCCAGGTTTTACCGCCTGTCTGGGTATCCAGCGCAAGAGCTGATTTCAGATCCCGTGAGGCCTCCTCGCATGTCTGGAACTGGTTGTTTTTATCAAACACGCCACGCAGTGGACTCGGGTTTGCAAAAATCAGGGTATACGGATCAGGTGAATTCAGTAATTCCTCAAAAGTGTACTTATGATTGAGAAAAATATCGCCCATCACACAGTTTTGTACGTAATCGGAAAACAGCGTCGTAATCTGAGGATTTTGTGACAAAAAATCCGTACTTTTCGCGACCAGATTACTGCCAAATAACATCCCCGTTTTACTGTACGTGACACTGTCCGGCAGCGCGAAGACCATCTCATAACTCTGGATAAGCGCGTTTCCTACCCGCGTTGTCAGCGACGCCGGAATGGCCAGACCAATAGGTACATTATCGACTTCATAGACCTGCGCGACGTTACTGTAATCGATGATCTGCACAGGGGTGCGAATGACAACCAGCATAGAGACCAGGGTGAGGGAAAAGACCCAGCCCAAAAGGTCCATCACGTTGTGTTTTTTTACCCAGTTCCCCGCCACAATGAGTACCGAGATGGCGATACACATCTTTTCTATGGTCGACCATGTGCCGGTCCCCATAAACGCCGCAATCGCGTTCAGGTTGCCCCGTAACCAGTCACCGCCAGCAATGGCATATACCTCAAGCATTACTGATTCCCCCCAAAATGATAGTTATTCTGGTAGCGGGTCATCATGCGGGCAGAGACCTGCTGGCGCATGTAACTCATTTGTCTGTCCACCACGAGCAAGGCGTCCTGCTGAACCTGAACGCGGGACTGGAAAGCGGCAATCTGCACACTCGCCTGGTTGAGGTTTTCCATGATCATATCCATTGTCGACTGGGGATAATTACCGGTTGAAATCATCGCCCGGGCCTGCTGGATAAGTTCCTGAATGTACTGCAGCAGGATGTCGTAGCCGATATAGTCCGTCAGCTGGTAAATAAGTGAGTTAGATACCCCGAGCATCTGCGGATCGACCAGGTATTTGAACACCGGAATGGTGGTGCTGGAGATAAACCCTTTCTCCTGATCCGTCAGCTTTTCATCAGCCACCGCTTTATTCTGGATACTGCTTAACAAAGCGGAAATCTGGCTTTTCAGCGCCTTACTGGAGGTGATGGTCACGGTGGCATCAGCAACGACCTTAAGACACTTATCCGAATCATTGCAGTGATAGATTTTAGCCGTGCCGCCCTCCATCATGGCTTTAATCAGATCCTGGTCAGTGGTGCGTGCCGGCAGCGGGGTGATCTCACTGTTCTCACCAAAAATCAGCGTCCCGGTCA
>NZ_PIOG01000211.1:0-1608 GCF_002810545.1 Klebsiella sp. A-Nf5
CCGTGTTGAATGAGGCATCGATGATGCTCTCCAGTTCGCCCTCGCCAAGCTCTACGCCTGACTTCTTGATCATCTCTAAAACTGCCTGTTCGATATCTTCTTTCATGTGATGTCCTCCACAACCAGAAAGTAAATTATCATAATAAAGTAAGTAATTGGATACTTATCTAAGTGTTCAATTAGGGTACATGACATGACTTGTCATCGACAGAGGTTTTACGATGGTTTTGATTTGTTCTGGAAGGGGGAGAAGCATTACATCGAAGCAACTTTAACCTTACAAATGCTGTTCGTACTCTGCTAGTATATTCGAGCACATGGTAAAGGTTGGGTGAACTCATTCTAATTTTAGTGTGAACACCATTCAATGAAATTAAAGGTTATATGCATACAGCATTAATGAGGAATATATGCCTTTTTGGAATGAGTCTTATCAAGCAGAACTTAACAAAATAAGCGACTTTATCGACCAAAACCTTATTAACTACAATGAAATTCCTGACGATTTGCATAGTATTGACGATTCAGTTTTCGCAGACTCTATTATAGTAGTGAGCTGGCGCACTTTAAAAAACCTATATAAGAATCGTTTAGACTTACTTGACAAATACACGCATTACAACCAAAAATTTTTGGAACAAGGAAATATTCCAAGTTTACAGGAATTAATAACGGATAAGTTTTATTTTCTTAACAAAGTTTTAAGAATACTATTTGAATACAGTTTTTGGGCATCTGACGATTTTGGCCGTCCAATGTTTTTAAGGCCAACTATATTAGAAAGATTGGACAGACTCAATCCACCGTCTGAAATCCCAGTTTCTTTCATCTGGATTGAACGTTCTATGCCTGCAGCGTTGACTAAGGATTTATTATTATCTGAACAATTCTCAACTTTGAGAATGATAGCAGGAAGCGTAGGTCTTTTCGAAGAACAAATCACAAGAGAGATAAAGAGAGGGATCAGTGATGTAAACAAAGAGGCAGACATCCTTAAAAAGGATATTGAAGGACTTATAAAATCTGCTAGCGCTTCAGTACAGTCTCTCGCAGAATATGACGATAAACTCAAACAGTACAAAAGTGAATATAACTTCGTTCTGCTGAGCAAAGCTTTCTCAAATCTTTTGAAAACCAAAAAATCAGAATACGTCACAAATCACAGAAGTGTAATTATCTTTTCTTCATGGTTAATTGCTACACCTTTACTTGCTTTATTGAATCACATCTATAATTTCTTCCCCGTAGAATTTAATTTAAACGCATTATTCTATTTCCTGCCAATATTATCATTGGAATTGTTATTCTTTTATTTTATGCGCCTGTATTATATTGAGGGCAAGGCCATCAAGGCCCAGATGCTTCAAATAGAACAGCGTCTTAGTCTATGTGAGTTTATACATGACTACGTGGAGACAAAAAATAACTCTGGTGCTGAAAAGGAATCCTGGTCATTGTTTGAGAAGTTAATTTTCAGTCCGATACAGGTTACTTCTGAAAACATACCGTCTTTACTGGATGGTGCATCATCTATTGCGGAGTTAGCTGGAAAAGTATTGTCCAAAGATTCTAAATAACCATGTTGGCTGCCCTCTTTTGGCAGCCAAC
>NZ_PIOG01000255.1:0-1250 GCF_002810545.1 Klebsiella sp. A-Nf5
CCCCCGAGAGAGAAAACACCACACCACCAACCCCAGACTCTTCTAATGCATATATTGAAACAGAAAATAAAATTATCGCAATATAATAAACACCATGCACAACACCATTATTACCTGAGGCGAGATAAAGGACAGAACAAAAAGACAGTACTACACTGAGGAAGAGCACGGACAGCGTTTTAATATCCCGCCATCTCCACAGTAACCGGGGTGGTTCTTGTACTCTCTCAGGATATCCTGTTAACACAGCAAGAAAGTATCTGACATCCCTGAGTCTGGCCATTTGCCTGTCCACCTCAGTGGTGCAGACAATGCTTTGCCGTTGCTGCCTGACACTTCGGAGGAACAAAAGAAGGCTTCCCTCAAAACAGTCGACTTCCAGGGCACATGGCAGACGTCCTTTAATCAGAGACGCCTGAATGTCAGAAAGCAACCCTTTGATATCGACGGGCAGAACAACCTGTCCATATGCCATCTGCGTTAACGCTTCACTGAGGTCATTAAAAACGGCCTTTATGTATTCAATATCCTTCTTTGTACTGATACCAGTCATGTAGACTCTCCGCATCAAAAATATCAATTCAGCATCACCAGAGGAATGAAACTGTACAACGACCAGTAAATGGCTACGCAGTCTTTGGCCCGGACAGCCACGCCAGTTAAACAGACAAGATATCCCCCCAGGATGACCGAGCTTATCCGTAAGTCGCAACCGACACCTACCGCAAGGGAGAAAATAAGGTACGCTGGCAGAATAAATAATCCGGCCAGCGAATATGCAGCACGGCTTGCTTCCCACTGGCGGTACCGCCAGGTTTCCTCTGTTTTCTCCAGTCTCCGTCTGAAGGCTTTCAGTCCTGTAATCCACAGGCTGAGATCCCTGACTTCTCTTAACGATTTACCGTAAATCCGCACCTGTCGATATCGTTCTGCCCGCAGGAGACAGACCGCATACTCAGCCAGTCGCGAAGAGGGGCATTTTCTGTTTAATAGTGTCATTCGCATGGAATCGAGCACTTCCTGTACCTCCCAGGCAGCCTCCGATCGTTGCAGGATATCATCGGCAATCATCTGACTGATATTGTGTAAGTCCTGCATCAAACAATCCAGATGCTTATGCTTCATGTTCTGCCTCCGGGTTACAAAAATACGCAGTTACGTTTACGCCACATCAGGTAGCCATAGTTCTTGCGGGAGTTGGGTGGATTTTTTCCGGCCTCCCAGCGCATCACGCTGCGTCCAAGCGGATG
>NZ_PIOG01000064.1:0-1456 GCF_002810545.1 Klebsiella sp. A-Nf5
AACCGACAGATCCGAAAACGCCGCCAAAACCAGCTGTCGGCCCGGTTACGCCATCTCTGCCAGAATATTGATTATAGAATTAGCTTTTTTGAGACTTAAGACAGAATAACTTTTATGTTCAAATGAAATTCCCGGCCGTGGATATGATCGAGCCAGCAGTGCTCGCCGCAGCCGAGCGACAGGGCGAAGCCCCGAGTGAGCGAGGAAGCACCAGGGAACAAAACTTATAAATTCTGCTTACGCTAAATGCCTGAAAAATCACCTCCCCCTCGGGGTTATCCACTTATCCACGGGCATATTTTTATAAAGTACTTTTTTATTCTTTTTCTTTATTTTACATCTTTTAGGGAGCCTGAAAGCCGCGTACAGTGCGGCCTGAGAGGGGGCCTATATGGGCAACTGGTAAACATAATATGGGAAATTAATCACGTATCAGTGGGTTTTGTGTCAACAAGCTATGGGATACGCATCAACAAGCTATGGGAAAGAGGTCAAGTTCAGTTCTCAATTATCCACTTGTGGATAAAGTGCAGATTTTTCCGGTGGATAAGTATCGCGATAGCTTGCAATTTCTGTTTTCACTGTCATTATGGGTGAGTAAAAAATTACCCATAGGCATTGAAATGGATACTCAAGCACTCTTGCCAGCTACTAAAACGTTTAAAAAACGCGCCAGTATAAAGCAATCTAACGAATTGACCGAAGCTGCATATTACCTGCCTCTTCAGGCAAAACGTGTGCTGTGGTTATGCCTCATGCAGGCCTATTTTAATGACAGCCAGGAAGATGACTCTGACGTATTGCCGCTCTTCAAAATCAGCGTTTCTGATTACGTCAAATACTTCAATGTCGCTACGTCTGTCGCCAGTCGTGATGTGAAGGCTGGGGTAAATGCTCTGGGCGAATCAACGGTTACCTTTTATCCAAAAGAAGGTGAGTTTGAAGAAGTTAAACGTCCGTGGCTGGCTGAAGCAGGAATGAAGCGAGGCCGGGGTTCCTGGCAGATTGAATTTAACTACAAGGTCATGCCATTCCTTGTCGGCTTAACCTCCCAGTTCACTACCTATTCTCTCTATGACTGTGGCCAGCTTAATAGTGTTCGTGTCATCCGGCTTTATGAAAGCCTGTGTCAGTTCCGGAGCACTGGTGTCTGGATCACCACACATGACTGGTTATGTGAAAGGTTTATGCTCCCTGCCTCGCAGAAAAACAATATTGCTGAAATGAAGCGTACCTTCCTGGAACCTGCTCTGAAGAAAATTAATGAGAAGACGCCATTAAAGGTAACATATACCACTGAAGAAGATGGTCGCTTGCTGTTTAATTTTCTTGATAAAAAACAATAGCCTGTATTTTTTATTTCCTCCCCCCTTAGTTTGTTGCTGACATATGGGGGGATACTAAACTTGCTGTATTTCCCATAGTGCTTGCCTAACTTGACCTGTTTCCCACAATC
>NZ_PIOG01000060.1:0-1171 GCF_002810545.1 Klebsiella sp. A-Nf5
CTCTTCCTGAATCACGCCCTGGTCGATGAAGATCACCCGGTCGGCTACTTCGCGGGCAAAGCCCATTTCGTGAGTCACGATCACCATGGTCATCCCCTCGCTGGCGAGGCATATTGCGCAGATTCATCGACGCCATAATCAGGTTTTCCAGCACCGTCATGTGCGGGAGCAGGTTAAAACGCTGGAATACCATGCCGACGCTATCGCGCATCTTGTTGAGGTCGGTGGTCCGGTCGTGGGCGGCAAAACCGTTGACCATCACCTCACCTTCGCTGACCGTCTCCAGGACGTTCATGCAGCGCAGGAAAAGTGAATGGTTCGTTTTGCAGAAATTCATACAGCTATGTGATGTAAAGCTATTGAGTGTATGTATTAGCTAGCAATAGCTGTTTTTTACTTTTCTTTCCTTTTCATCGTTTTTTACAGAGTAAAGTAAATAACTGCGGCGCATTAATCACATCTCATTTACTTCTACGCATGTGTTACATGCATGCTGAGTAATCACATGTGTACACTACATTAAATGCTTTGAATGTAACCGTTAAATACACTTTATTTTACTGTTATGTTAATTTCATAAACGGCATAAATATATAAATATGAAATGATGGGCAGGTCTGATTATAAATATAAATTCTTAATGTATTTGTGCGCATTACATAAGAATCATCTCAATAGTAGTGGCCCTATTAGAATGTCCCTAGGATAATTCGTCACACAGCAGTAATGACGAACAACAAACATGAGGTTAATAGAATTTTCTACTATCACTAACTTGAATGCCCATGCTTTGATCAACAGCGTTAAAGAAATGTACAATACTCTGCTGAACAATAAGAAATCGATAATTAAAGCAGTTGATAATGTTGTATGTCCTACTGACGTTTCAGACGTATAGACAGTGATTAAAGGAGATGATTTCCCTTGCTACTTTAAAATCACTTTTAACGCTGCTATGTGGGTAATCTTTGCAGGTCAAAGGTTGGCCTATAGCACTGTGCAGGGCAAGCTAAAGCAAGTTGTTCATAGTGTTATGGTTCAACACGCATTAGTTAGTAGCTGGCGTGGCTAATTTCGCTTGCTTTGCCAATCCGACTATTTGACATATTCACGCAGTTAACCACGCCTTAGATGGTGGAGATTATTAAGATGATACTTTTATCTATATGTG
>NZ_PIOG01000285.1:0-1417 GCF_002810545.1 Klebsiella sp. A-Nf5
TTTCAGCGCAAATGCTATCTGTTCTTCGGTATAGCGGGTCTTTTTCATGGCGATGTGCCTCTCTGTGAGATGGAAGAAAGACCGGAGACTTCAGTTTAGCCTGGCACTGTTTTCAGGGAGGAGATCAGAGGAGATCACATCCGACATACTCAAGGTGTCGCTCTCTCTACTATTTCTTGCGTTATTGCATCATATCGATAGTTGACAATATCACCTGTAATAAGCATTTGTATTGCCTGCTTTATGCATTCTAGGGGAGCAATAAACCACTCTCTCGGGGTATGAATAATTCCTTTATGATCAGTCAATTGTACATCCAAACAGGAATGTCCAAAGAATGTGTGTAGCAACCCTTCAAACTTATGTGTTCTCATGTTGTAGCACTCAAACTCAGACACTAACTGAACTGATGCCATTAAATAAGTTGGTTCCTTCTCCGCATTAGCAATACGCTGCATTACGGGAGTGGTGGAATAACCAATCTTGTATAAATTATTCACGCTACTGATCTCTGGTTCATTACTTAGAGATTTGAGAATATAAATGTAGCCTGACTTTTTATCGTCACGAGTGATGTTCAGCAATTCATCCAACTCTTTATCACTTTTAGCTAAGATACGACGACCTGTTTCATCTTTATACAACTCAGTAGCTAGTGAGCGCAGCAGCATGTCTGATTCTGTACCGTTCTCAAAAACTAGATGCAATCGAGCGTTTATCTTACCATTCTTCCTCTGCCTCTCTTCCATATCAGAGACATAGCAAGTTACCCCGTGAAGAATGAAGAACATACCCTTTTTAATTTGCTGCTCACCTGTGAATTGAACAGCCTCCATTTCACCAGTCTTAAGGTCAGCATGACATTGCCGAAACAGAGGCTCATATTCATCGAAGTTGGCACACTTCTTACGCTTGGCAACATGATGAGGCATTCCCAAGGTCTTCTTAACGTGTTTTAAATTGAAGATGCTGTCATCTGGCAAATCCAATATCCCTAACATGTCATCGGCAAGTATCGCTTCAATAGAAGACAGCTTAGGTTCTTCAAATCGTGGCAAAAGTCCATGAATATCGTATTGTTCCAACGCACGACAATGTAGTTCGTTACTGCGGATAGATTCTAGGCTTTTGCTGCGCATCAGCTCAATCGGATTGCTACGATTAGCTTGCGGCTCTCTCGCATGCTTATCAAAAAATTCATTAATTTGCTTAAACTTAGCAATTAAGTGGTCATCGGCTGTTTGTGCCGATGATTTAGGCTTTTTTTTCAGTAGGCCTTGCGTATCAGAAGCTAGAATCTCGTTTAACCAATCTTCCATTTACATAGCCTCTTTTTGAGTATTCGCTGCCTGCTCTTGTGCAAGACGACGCAGATAAATAATACACTGAGCCAACTCACGTTCACGCCCATTACGAG
>NZ_PIOG01000262.1:0-674 GCF_002810545.1 Klebsiella sp. A-Nf5
TGTTCTTATCGCTGAACCAGGGCATCAAAACTGCCATACACTGTTCTGGATAGAGACCCCCACGATGCGATGTTTAAAAAGATTGTAGCTTCGATATGAAGTGTCTTATGGCATGCATACGCTTTTACATATCCAGTCTAAAAAAAATTCTTATTTATATCAATGTATTAATAGCTTAAAACCTTTTTAAAAAAGCCGTTAAACATGTTAAGAATTGTTAAGGTTAAAATCGAGTTTTTATCGCAGGTAACGCCCTCTCTCGTATTTCTCACAAGAGAGTTTGGGAGTGCGTCAGCGGGATAAACGCCAGAATGGCGGCCAGTGCCGTGAGTAGCACTGGCCTGGCCCGTTGTACCGCCGCTTCCACCACTGCATGGAAGGGCGCCCCCACGCACCAGCCCATACTGAGAAAACAAACCACCATGACGGTAAGCAGGGCTGCAAAGAATTTCATCATGAACTCATTAACGGCGGAGCTGGTGTTGACGGACTGATCGGTAACGTTGCGAGTTTCCCGCGGAAGCGGGTGGTCCGAAAAGATTAAAAAAAGCGCCGGTGGTCGATATCAACCGGCGCAAAGAGGCATTAGTTTTTGACGGTATCTTCCAGGAAGAAGCGCCCCAGGGGATTTTGGTAAAAACCGTCGATATTCTTGCGGCTGACGTTGCGGTATG
>NZ_PIOG01000111.1:0-846 GCF_002810545.1 Klebsiella sp. A-Nf5
TACAATCCCATCCTTTTCCAGTTGCTTAAGCTGCTGTATGAGCATCTTTTGATTTACACCCTCGATCCTACGTTCAAGCTCAGAAAAGCGCAGTGGGACTTTAGCGGCGAAAAGCTGGCATAAAATTATTGTCTTCCATTTACCTTCAATAATCTTCAGTGCTTCGCTGGTAACCTGCGCCCATACGAGTCGTTGTTCAGGTTCATCACAACGCCAATCTCTTTCCATACTTACCTCCAGGTAAGCAACCCACTATTTTGTAGGTTCTTGTCGTTATCACAGTATGGGATTAGTGTACACCCTATTGCTTACAACTTCAGGAGTTAAATATGAAAATCGGCGTAATTGGTACAGGCAATATTGGCGGTACGCTTGCACGTAAGTTAAGCGAAGCTGGGCATGAGGTAAAAGTGGCAAATTCACGCGGTTTAGACGCTGTAAGGAAATTTGCCAGTGAAATTAACGCAGTGCCGGCGGACATTCATGGTGTAGTTACTGACATAGATGCCGTTATTCTGTCAATTCCATTCCCGGCGGTGAGTAGTCTGCCTGATGGGCTTTTCTCGGGTTTACCTCCACATGTCCCTGTCATTGACACGAGCAACTACTATCCAGGTCTGCGTGATCCGCAGATTGCTGCGCTGGATGAAGGTCAGACGGAAAGTGAATGGGTTCAGGAGCAGATTGGGCATCCAGTTATCAAAGCCTTCAACAATATACTCGCCGACTCTCTGGCAGGACTGGGACTACCTGAAGGGAGCCGCGGTCGCCTGGCAGTTGCAGTAGCAGGAGATCATCCAGACGCAGTACAGGTCACGATGACTCTGGTTAATGATACCGGCTTTG
>NZ_PIOG01000034.1:0-1389 GCF_002810545.1 Klebsiella sp. A-Nf5
CTATCGTCGATGCCAACCGTACCCGTAAAGACTTTATCGCGGATTCTATTCTCGCTCGTAAGCCGAAAGTGGTGGGTGTGTATCGCCTGATCATGAAGAGTGGTTCGGACAACTTCCGTGCCTCTTCCATTCAGGGCATTATGAAGCGCATCAAGGCGAAAGGTATTCCGGTTATTATCTATGAACCGGTAATGCAGGAAGATGAGTTCTTCAACTCACGCGTCGTACGCGATCTGGATGCCTTCAAACAAGAGGCGGATGTGATCATTTCCAACCGTATGGCGGAAGAGTTAGCGGACGTGAAAAGTAAAGTTTACACGCGTGATCTTTTTGGAAATGACTAAAATATAAATACGCAGGCGAATCGAATCACCGATTTGGTTTTTTAAAAGATATATCAGATGCCCTTTTTGAATAGTAATTTATTTTAATTAGTACTATTCATTGGGGCATAACTAAATCTATTTACTATTATTGGTAAATAGATGACAGTAAGAACTGTTAGTAACTATTGTTTAAATGCTTTATTAAATTACTGTCAGTTTTCATTGTTCAAGTGCGGTTGTTATTTTTTAATATGTGCTCGAAAGCTATCTTTTTTAGTGTTATAAAGTCCTATGTTATATAATAATGAGTGCGGTTATTGTTCATTATTATATGGCGATGTTTTGATATATAATTATAATGCTATTTTTAAATGAATATCGAAGGAAAAGTGAGTGCAACTATGAGAGAAACATGGGTTGACTATGCCAAGGGTATTGGGATCATACTGGTTGTTTTCGGTCACGCTAATAGAGGCTTGTATAGTTCCGGCATTTATATTTCATCTGAAATATATCACTATTTAGACAATATTATCTATTCTTTCCATATGCCACTATTTTTCTTTCTTTCTGGTCTCTTTTTTGTTAGCTCAATAAATAACAAATCTAAAGAAGGTTTTTTATTGAGTAAGGTTAAAAACATTCTATATCCATATGTTTTGTGGTCTTTAATCCAAGGGGGGGTCGAGGTTTTTTTCTCGAAATATACTAATGCAAAGACAAGTCTTTCCGAGGTTTTGCTATTTCCTATGCACCCACGTGCTCAGTTTTGGTTCCTGTATGCTCTTTTTATGATTTTTATCATATGCACGATTATATATCATAAGAAATATTTTTTGAAGATGTTACCGGCTTTCTTTCTCATATCCTTTGTCATCTATGTTTACAGTGATGACATTGGTAATAGATTTAATTTCAACTATGTGAGTCAGAATATTCTATTTTTCTTCTTAGGATGTGTTTTCAATAAATATTATCCTGTATTTATGAGGCTCTTGACAAATAGATCCATTATATTGGTGACTTGTCTTTTGTTTTTTGTGGAATATTTGTATTTTATAAA
>NZ_PIOG01000232.1:0-853 GCF_002810545.1 Klebsiella sp. A-Nf5
TCGGTCTGGGGCTGGCCTATGTCCCGGAAGAGCTGATTACCGACGATCTAGCCCAGGGCACACTTATCCGGGTGCTCCAGCGTTATAGCCAGCGTCTGGAAGGTTCATTTCTCTATTACCCGCACCGCAATGTGTCGCCCGCGCTGAGAGCGGTCATTGATACATTGCGAATGTAGCAGAGGTTGCCTGCGGGCAGCAGGCAACTGGTAGTGGTCAGAGACAGCTACTGTGCTCGGACCTGTCATTCAATTCCGATCTATGCAAATAGTCATGCCAGGCGGAAATGAATATATAGATTCATTTTACGAGTTATGTACTTCATTATAAAGTTTAGAAGCAGCGCCTCTACGTAATAAACTAAAAAAGCAAATGATCGTAAAAATGAAGGGGTAAATAGCCAAAACCCATGCCAGCTTTTGATTTTTAATAATGCTATTTATAGTATCACTCAACGAACCACTTGAAAAATTTTCACAAATCCTGTCAACCGAGCGCACACTTATCCCCGCTTTTTCTGAGAAAGCCGTTTTATCGAACGCCTTGCTTTCACACTGTTTTTTATCGAGCTTCCACTCAGTCCAGTTCAGGGGAAGGTAATTATTGGTCCAGATCGAACTCTCAGCAATATGATCATTAATCCAAACCCATGACTTGTCGTCGCCTAATCGTACTAATGCGGATGGCTTCAATGCCAGCAACATAAAATTTGATAATAGCAGCATAGTTAACACACAAGAGACAAATACGCCAGTATTAGCGATAAATAATGGTTTTATTGCCTTAAGCGTTGATATTTCAAACCATCCTTTCGCGGCTGTGACATGACGAATATCTATATTTTTCTTTTTTGTCC
>NZ_PIOG01000176.1:0-699 GCF_002810545.1 Klebsiella sp. A-Nf5
TGAAAAGTTGTAGCTTCATCTTTCCTCCTGACACTCCAAAAATACTGGTTATGCATACAGTATATTTAACAGCGTGACGATAATCCAGATCGCATGCCTTAAGAACATTTTGAGTACATAAAGGTGTTCAAAATGCTCAAACTAATCATTTTGATATTTTTATATTGCTCATATTGAGAAATATTGCTTTTATTTTTTCATTTTGATCTTATAATTGGTATCAAATTGAGTGTAATTAACGGAGCATAATGATGAATATTTACTGCGATGATGGTTCAACTAATGTTAAGCTGGCATGGTTTGAAGGCGATGAGCTTCAGACCCGAGTCTCTGCGAACTCCTTCAGGCATGGCTGGAAAGTGGCGGAATTCAGTGCGGCAACGTTCAACTATCAGGTGGGTACGCTGAAATACACCTGGGACAGCGTCAGCCGGGATGCCATCCCGACAACAAACGTGGAATATCAGTACGGTGATCTCAACCTGCTGGCCGTGCATCATGCGCTGCTGAACAGCGGACTGGAGCCGCAGCCGGTGAGCCTGACCGTGACGCTGCCCCTGAGTGAGTATTACGACGGGGACTGCCAGCGGAACGAGGAGAACATACGACGCAAACGGGAAAACCTGATGCGTGAGCTGGTTCTGAATAAGGGCAGGGCATTTACCGTAACGGACGTGAAGGTGATGCCGGAATCACTGC
>NZ_PIOG01000169.1:0-102967 GCF_002810545.1 Klebsiella sp. A-Nf5
CATGTGTTAGGCCTGCCGCCAGCGTTCAATCTGAGCCATGATCAAACTCTTCAATTTAAGTTTGATGCTCGTGAATTAAACTTCGTAATGAATTACGTATGTTCACTCAGAGACTTGGTATTCATTTTTCGTCCGAGGACGTTAAGAATCCATGTCACTTTGAGTGCCCACACAGATTGTCTGATAAATTGTTAAAGAGCAGTTGCAACGAGGCTTTCAGCTCACCGTTGCGAGGTCCCGTATAATACGTTTTCCTCATGCAGAGTCAAGCGCTTATTTTGCTTTTCTCTGTCGGTTTTCAGCATTGAACTTCATCGCCGAAACCCTGCTGACCCGGCGGCTTGCTTGCCGTTGTTCCGTGTCAGTGGAGGCGCATTATAGGGAGTTCTGAGACGTTGACAAGCCCTGTTTTCAAAAAATTATTCAACCGTCTCTTTTTTGTGCAAAACACCCTTAAAGCGGTAATTTTTCCAGCGTCGAGAAGCCATAGCGATGCAGAACGGGTAAAAGTTGTTCTGTTTCTGCCGTCAGCGCCATGCAGAATGCCTTATTCTCGTCACTGGACTTCGCATCCGGTGCTTCATGCTCCAACAGCCAGGCGGTGCGGCGGGCAATCGCCGCGCCAGAATCGATCAGTCGCGTGCCCTCCGGCAGAACGCGCTGCAGCTCCTCCTGTAAAAGAGGAAAGTGGGTACAGCCCAGCACCACCGTATCCGGCGGCTCCTGCATCCGCAGCCACGGGCGCAGGATACGGCGCAGCTCTTCTAACGGCACAGGCTCGCCGTGCAGTTTCGCTTCCGCCAGTTCCACCAGCTCCGCCGACCCCAGCATTTCAATCCGACATTCATTGGCAAAGCGGTCGATCAGCTCACGGGTGTAAGGACGCTTAACGGTACCGCGGGTCGCCAGCAGGCCAACAATGCCGTTCGCCGTTAAGCGGGCGGCGGGCTTAATCGCCGGCACCACGCCAACGACGGGGAAGGCGAACTTTTCACGCAGGGCGGGTAGCGAGACGGTACTGGCGGTGTTGCAGGCGATCACCGCCAGCGCCAGTGGATAGCGTTGCTGAACGGCAGTCACGATTTCCACAACGCGCTCAACGATAAACTCCTCGCTCTTCTCACCGTACGGGAAAGCGACGTTATCAAAAGCATAGATGTAATGCAGATTCGGCAGCAGCTGCCGAATCTCATTATAAACCGACAACCCACCGACGCCGGAATCAAACACCAGCACGGTGGGACGTGGATCAGAAGGTGTAGCTGCCAGACAAGGTGTATTCCCGTCCTGCAGATTGGTAGCCATAAACTGTCTCGTAATCTTTATCGAACAGGTTGGCTATTTTACCACGAACTGTCAGGTGTGAGGTGACGGGATACGATAAACCGACATCCCAGAGACTCAACCCACCCATATTGACGGTACGCGAGTTGTCGTAGTCATAATCGTAACGCTTGCCGATGTAGTGATACGTCACATCCCACCCCAGATCGTAGACCTGACCGTTCAGCTCGTATTTCACCTGCTGCTTCGCCCGGCGATAGAGGATCTTGTTGGTTTCGTCATCGCGAGGGTCAACATACTGCAGCGTCAGATGATGCTCCACCGGCCCGGTGGTGACATTCCCCGTCCACTCCAGCCCCTTGATCGTCGCAGACTTGACGTTGTAATAGGCGTTGTTGTCGTAATCGATGAGGTTCTGAATCTCATAGCGATACGCGGAGAGGCGCCAGTCGAGCGGCCCCGTTAACCCTTCGAGGCCCGCTTCCCATTGCTTCGACTCCTCGGGTTTCAGGTTCGGGTTAGAGGCGATGCCAAAGCGTTCTGCACCGTACTGCTGCCCGAGGGAGGGGGCGAGGAATCCTGTGCCGTACGAAAGCGTTGTCCGATAACCGTCGATAAACTCCCAGCCTGCCGCCGTCTGCCAGGTTCCGTGCCAGCCAAACTGCTCGTCATGATCCTCACGGCCGGAAGCTTCCAGCGTCACGCTATCAATCTGCTGCTGGCCCGTCAGATAGAGACCGGTGGTATCACGCTTATATACGTCGGTACTGGTCGTTCCGCTGGATTTCAGCTTCTCTTGTTTCCAGTCAACGCCGCCGCTCACCGCACCATGACCCACCACAACATTATTTCCCCACTGGATATAGCGCTGTTCCATATCATCCAGGGTAGTGCCCGCGGCATAGCGGCCAGCGTCGCTGCTGTAGTTGTAATCTTTGATACGCTGATAGTTAGCAATCAGCTGAGAGGAGTAAATCCCGGAGTGGTAGTGCAGACCGGTATCCCAGGACTGGGTATAAGACTGGTCTTCATCGTTTCCGCCTGCATAGCCCCAGTTGCCCTGGTCATAATCAGCGTTGGCGGAATAACCATAGCCGCGGAAAAAACCTGAGAAGTTGTCATCGAACTGATGTTGTACCCCGCCCCACAGCATTTTATTGCGGTAGCCGTCGCGATCGCTGTCGCCACTATAAGAGGAGTTTGGCTGAACGTTAAACCCTTTGGTGGTCTGATAGGCGCCGGCAGCGGTAACCAGCGTATCGCCAAACCGCTTGTTAAAGGCGCCATCGTAGGACTGATAGCCGTTCGTCCCTGCGCCGGCGTTAATTTGCGAACGCTCAGCGTCGGTCATGGTGATAATGTTCACCACCCCACCGATCGCTCCGGAGCCGTAGACTGCGGAGCGCGGCCCACGGATGTATTCCACCCGCTGGACCAGTGAGATAGGGATCTGACTGATATCCACGCCATTGGAGATCCCCGGACGCGCCATCGGCACACCGTCGATCAGCACCAGCACGTGGCGAGCCTCCGTCCCCCGAACATACAGCGAAGCGCTCTGCCCCATGCCGCCGTTGCGGGCAATATCGACCCCGGGAAGACGACGCATGACATCGTTTAAATCTTTGGATTGCCAGCGGTCGATGTCATCGCGCGTCACTATATCAGTCGGCGCCAGCACGGTATTGACCGGCTGTTGAAAACGGTTTGCTGTCACCACCAACGTATCTGAATTGCTATCCTGCGCCCAGCCGGAAAATGCCGTGACGGATAAGGCCGTCATCAGCGAAGCTTTTTTAATCATTGTAAAAGCATCCGAAACAGAAAAAGGATGCCGCAGGTTTTATCAGTTGCTCGCGACGATAAAACCCAGTGCGACGTATTCCGGCAGGTCTTCGGGCTTGGAGGCTGTTTCAAGAAATAATGACTTCCCACGGCTAACCGCAGTGTCTGCACCGAGTGCACTCATTTCTCACCTTCCTTACCGCTGCGCGTCAGCCCCAGATTTCCACTGGGTTCCCTTTTAACTCACAGGACCGGTAGGCGAATGCTACAACTAGAATCATATAGATGTCCAGACTGCTAATTATATTTCCCGCCACATTCGAGGCTGGACATCCCCGGCGCTTTCCCTACAATCCCCGCGTACTTATTTTATTCAGGATGCATCATGACCCCCGAACACCTTCCTACCGAACAATACGAAGCGCAGCTGGCAGAAAAAGTCGTCCGTTTGCAAACCATGATGGCGCCTTTTGCCGCGCCGGTTCCGGAAGTGTTTCGTTCGCCGGTCAGCCACTACCGGATGCGTGCCGAGTTCCGTCTGTGGCACGATGGCGACGATCTGTACCATATTATTTTCGATCAGCAGACCCGGTCGCGGATTCGCGTTGACAGCTTTCCGGCCGCCAGCGCGCTTATCAATCAGTTGATGACCGCCATGCTGGAGGGCGTGCGCAACAATCCCGTGCTGCGCCATAAGCTGTTCCAGATTGACTATCTGACCACCCTCAGCAACCAGGCGGTCGTTTCGCTGCTGTATCATAAAAAACTCGATGATGCCTGGCGTGAGCAAGCGGAGGCGCTGCGTGACGCCCTGCGAGCCCAGGGACTCAATGTGCATCTGATTGGACGGGCGACCAAAACCAAAATCGAACTCGATCAGGACTATATAGATGAACGTCTGCCGGTTGGCGGGCGAGAGATGATCTACCGTCAGGTGGAAAACAGCTTTACCCAGCCGAACGCGGCCATGAACATTCAGATGCTGGAGTGGGCGCTGGATGTCACCAAAGGGGCGACCGGCGACCTGCTGGAATTGTACTGCGGCAACGGTAACTTCTCGCTGGCGCTGGCGCGTAATTTTGATCGCGTGCTGGCCACCGAAATCGCCAAACCGTCGGTGGCTGCGGCGCAGTACAACATCGCCGCTAACCATATCGACAACGTGCAGATTATCCGCATGGCGGCGGAAGAGTTTACTCAAGCGATGAATGGCGTGCGGGAGTTCAACCGGCTGCAGGGTATCGATCTGCAGAGCTATCAGTGCGAGACCATTTTCGTCGATCCGCCGCGCAGCGGACTGGACAGCGAAACGGAAAAAATGGTGCAGGCCTATCCGCGCATTCTGTACATTTCGTGCAACCCGGAAACGCTGTGCCGCAATCTGGAGACGTTAAGCCAGACGCACAACGTCACCCGACTGGCGCTGTTCGATCAGTTCCCGTACACCCATCATATGGAATGCGGCGTTCTGCTGACCCGGAAATAGGCCCAAAAAAACCGGCAACGTCATATTGCCGGTTTTTTACCGTTGGCGGCTTACTCGGCTGCCGTATCTTTGCGGTTACGCATCTTGTAACCGATCCAGAAGACCATCGCGACGGACAGAACGGCCGGGAAGAAGTTAGAGCCGATATCCGGGTACTCCGCACGCACGACGGTGCTGTACAACAGCACCCCGAGAATAAAAAAGGCGGCGGCCAGGCCCGGAAGCCCAACGGGCATACTGCGATTCTGATAGCGCTGATGCAGACAGTAGACCGTCAGCAGCAGAGATAAAATCGGGAAGACGGAAAACGGAACTATCGAACTGAACAGCGCCGCAAAGGCGCCATTAATGGATAACCCGGCAATCAGCGCCAGCAGCAGCGTACCTTTATCTTGAACTGAGTGTTTCATTGCTCGTCCTTCACGTTATTCGGAATGATGTGACATTTTTTCTTGTTCACGGCGATACCAGTAATACGCGCCTTTCGAGATCATTCTGAGCTGCAGCACCAACCGTTCTTCCAGCTGTCGGCGCTGTTCAGGGCCGACATCCAGCGCTTCCGCGCCAGCACTAAAGACGATGGTGACCATAGCTTCAGCCTGCGCTTCGGTGAAGGCGCGCGGCATATGGTTTTCGAGTTCTAAATAGTCGGCGAGTTCCGCGATAAAGTGCTGGATCTCGCGCGCGACGGCGGCGCGAAACGCCGCAGAGGTTCCCGAGCGCTCTCGCAACAGCAAGCGGAAGGCGTTCGGGTTGTTACCGATAAACTCCATAAAGGTGGAGACCGAGGTACGGATCACGCTGCCGCCTTTAGCAATTCTCTGGCGCGCCTGGCGCATCAGCTGGCGCAGCATTAGTCCGCTCTCATCTACCATCGTCAGGCCTAACTCATCGACATCGCGAAAATGACGATAAAAGGACGTCGGCGCGATCCCAGCTTCCCGCGCCACTTCGCGCAAGCTCAGGCTGGCGAAACTCCGCTCAGCGCTAAGTTGGCTGAATGCTGCTTCCACCAGCGAACGGCGGGTTTTTTCTTTTTGTTGTGCTCTTACGCCCATCACGATGTATGAATCCTTCCAATAGCCCTGCTGGCACTATACCAGAGATTAAAACTAATCGGTTTGCACTGGATTGTGAATGATTGTTTACGAGCCGTTTCTGCTTTTATGCCGCAAAAAAGCACAACGATAATTGGGTTAAAGCGCAGCGAATGTTATCATCGTGTTTATTTTATGTATAAAACAGGTGAGTAATGCCATGTCACACTCTTGGGATTATGATGCAATAGTGATTGGTTCCGGTCCTGGCGGCGAAGGCGCCGCCATGGGGCTGGTGAAACAGGGAGTACGCGTTGCCGTCATTGAGCGCTACCATAATGTCGGCGGCGGTTGCACCCACTGGGGCACCATCCCGTCGAAAGCCCTCCGCCATGCCGTCAGCCGTATTATCGAGTTTAACCAAAACCCCCTCTACAGCGACCACTCCCGCCTTCTTCGCTCTTCTTTCGCCGACATCCTCAACCATGCCGACAGCGTCATCAACCAGCAGACTCATATGCGCCAGGGATTCTATGAGCGCAACCACTGTGAAATTCTGCAGGGCAACGCGCACTTCGTTGATGAACATACTCTGGCGCTGGAATGCCATGACGGCACGGTCGAGACGGTGACCGCGGAGAAATTCGTTATCGCCTGCGGGTCACGTCCCTATCATCCGGCCGATGTCGATTTCCACCACCCGCGCATCTATGACAGCGATTCGATTCTCAGCCTGCAGCATGAGCCGCGCCACGTGATCATTTACGGCGCCGGGGTGATCGGTTGCGAATATGCCTCGATCTTCCGCGGCATGGAGGTGAAGGTCGATCTGATCAACACCCGCGATCGTCTGCTGGCCTTCCTCGATCAGGAGATGTCAGACTCGCTCTCTTATCACTTCTGGAACAGCGGCGTGGTCATTCGCCACAACGAGGAGTATGAGAAAATTGAGGGGGTGGATGACGGTGTGATCATGCACCTGAAGTCCGGCAAAAAGCTGAAGGCCGATTGCCTGCTGTACGCCAACGGGCGCACCGGCAATACCGACACCCTGGCGCTGGAAAACATCGGTCTGCAGACTGACAGCCGCGGCCAGCTGAAGGTCAACAGCATGTACCAGACCGCCCTCCCGCACGTCTATGCGGTTGGCGATGTCATCGGCTATCCAAGCCTGGCTTCTGCCGCCTACGATCAAGGGCGCATTGCCGCCCAGGCGCTGGTGAAAGGCGAAGCCTCAGCGCATCTGATTGAAGATATCCCAACCGGGATCTACACCATTCCGGAAATCAGCTCCGTCGGGAAAACCGAGCAGCAGCTGACGGCAATGAAAGTGCCGTATGAGGTGGGTCGCGCCCAGTTTAAACACCTGGCGCGGGCGCAAATCGTTGGCATGAGCGTGGGAACCCTGAAGATCCTGTTCCATCGAGAGACCAAGGAGATCCTCGGCATTCACTGCTTTGGCGAACGCGCAGCCGAAATCATTCATATCGGCCAGGCGATCATGGAGCAGAAAGGTGGTGGTAACACCATTGAGTACTTCGTCAACACCACCTTTAACTACCCGACCATGGCGGAAGCGTATCGGGTCGCCGCGCTGAACGGCTTAAACCGCCTGTTTTAACGCCTTGTCGAAATGGCCATCCATCGTACCGCGGATGGCCTCCGCCAGATGTTCATAGCGGCTGCGCAGCGGGGAGCCGGGACGGTAAACCAGGCCGATGGTTCGTCTTGGCTCTGGCTTAATGCACGGCAGATAGACCACGCCATCGCGTTTTCTTTCCTGCGGTACCGCCAGCGCAGGCAGCAAGGTAATGCCGCTGCCTGCCGCCACCATATTGCGTAGCGTTTCCAGACTGGTCGCCCGGAAGTGGGTATCTTCATCCGCTCCCGCTTCAAAGCAAAAGCCCATCGCCTGATCGCGCAAGCAGTGGCCATCCTCCAGCATCAGCAGCTTTTCACCAGCCAGATCCGACATCGGCACGCGGTCGCGGTTCGCCCACGGGTGATCCTCATAGATAGCCAGCATCATCGGCTCATCAAACAGCGGCACCTCGATAAAGGCCTCGCTCTCTTTGACCAGCGCCAGAATGGCGCAGTCGAGCTTACCGCTGTCGAGCTGAGCCAGTAGCTGATGGGTCTGCGCTTCGTGCAGGTACATTTCCAGTTTCGGAAAGGTTTGGTGCAGCATCGGAATGATTTGCGGCAGCAGGTACGGGCCAATTGTCGGGATCAAGCCGATGTGCAACGGCCCGGACATGGTTTCCCCTTGTTGGCTTGCCATCTCCTTGAGCACTTTTACTTCGCGTAACACGGTACGCGCCTGATCCACCAGCAACAGCCCCGCCTGGGTA
Source organism: Klebsiella sp. A-Nf5 (assembly GCF_002810545.1). NCBI lineage: Bacteria > Pseudomonadati > Pseudomonadota > Gammaproteobacteria > Enterobacterales > Enterobacteriaceae > Klebsiella > Klebsiella sp. A-Nf5. Next base: position 7,944 of record NZ_PIOG01000169.1, read on the forward strand.
AACAGAACCTTACGGCTGGTGCGCTCCAGCAGCATGACGCCAAGTTCATCCTCGAGCTTGCGGATCTGTCCGCTGAGCGTCGGTTGGCTCACGTGGCATGAGTCAGCCGCCCGCCGGAAGTGGCGGTGTTCGGCGAGCGCTACCAGGTATTCAAGATCGCGAATATTCATTATTCATCCTCCATCGCCACGATAGTCCATGGCGATAGATAGCATAGCAACGAACGATTATCCCTATCAAGCTTTCTGTTCAATAATACGCCCACAGAGACGGTAAACCTGTGAAAATCATTGGCCCGTCACACTGTTTCTCTACCCGAACAACTAAAGCCAACGTGAACTTTTGCGGACCTTGTGTCCGCTTTTTTTTTGCATAAAAAACCCGGCGTCGTCAGGCTCGGCCGGGTTCAGAAAGGCGGATGCCAGAGAATTAGCTCAGGCGCGCTTTCGCGTCGCTGATAGCCTGCGCCACCTGCTGCGGCGAGACGCCGCCTTTCGCTGCGCGTTTATCGAGGCAGGACTGCAGAGACAGAATCGGATAAACATCGTCTGCGATGACCGGACTGAATTTCTGCAGATCGGCCAGGGGCAGCGCTTCCAGCGGTTTCCCTTGCGCAATGGCTTCGACTACCGCCTCACCAACAATATGGTGCGCTTCACGGAACGGAACGCCTTTCGCCACCAGATAATCTGCCAGCTCTGTAGCGTTGGCATAGCCCTGCTGCGCCGCTTCTGCACAGCGCGGACGTTTCACCTGGATGCCATCCAGCACCAGGGTCGCCATATGCAGGCAGTCGAGCCAGGTATCCAGGGCGTCGAAAAGCCCCTCTTTATCTTCCTGCATGTCTTTGTTGTAGGCCAGTGGCAGCCCTTTCAGCGTCATCATCATGCCGGTCAACGCACCCTGCACGCGGCCGCATTTACCACGAATCAATTCCAGCGCGTCCGGGTTTTTCTTCTGCGGCATCAGGGAGGAGCCGGAGGTCACGCGATCAGAAAGCTCGACGAAGTTCGCCTCGCCGGAGTTAAAGAAAATCAGATCTTCAGCAAAGCGCGACAGATGCACCATGCCAATAGACGCATCAGAAAGCAGCTCCAGAACATGGTCGCGATCGGAAACGCTGTCGAGGCTGTTGCGGGTGGCAGAGGCAAAGCCCAGCCAGCCGGCCAGCTGCTCGCGGTCGATTTCATACGCCGTCCCCGCCAGCGCGCCGCAGCCCAACGGGCTGACGTCAAGGCGCTTCAGCGCGTCCTGCAGGCGGCTTTCGTCACGCGCCAGCATTTCAACGTAGGCCAGACACCAGTGTGCGAACGTCACTGGCTGCGCGCGCTGCAGGTGAGTGTACCCCGGCATCACCGCGTCCTGGTTATGCTGGGCGGTCTCCACCAGCGCGCTCTGCAGCTGGCGATTCGCCGACAGCAGTTCGACAACGGTATCTTTGCACCACAGTTTAAGATCGGTGGCGACCTGGTCGTTACGGCTGCGCCCGGTGTGCAGTTTCTTGCCCAGCTGGCCCACTTTATCGATCAGCTTGCCTTCCACCCAGCTGTGAATATCTTCGGCATCGCTGGCGAGGATTTGCTGCGGATTGGCGCGCACCTCTTCCAGTAGCACGTTCAGCGCTTCTTCCAGCTGCTGCTGTTCCGCGGCACTCAGAACGCCGACCGTTACCAGCGCTTTCGACCAGGCGACAGAGCCAACGATATCCTGCTCCGCCAGACGATAGTCGAAGCGCAACGAGTCGTTGAACTGTTTGAACCGTTGATCTGCTGCCTGTGTAAAACGCCCGCCCCAAAGTGCCATAACATGCTTCCTTTATTCGTTAGTTCTGCCGGGGGCATTGTGCCGCCCGGCCTACAGTCTGTAAGCCCGGCAGACGACGCGCCGCCGGGCATGAAATCTTAAGCCAGAATACGTGTGCCGATCGGCGTGCCGTTAAATAACGCTGGCAGCTGCTCGGCGTGACGCCAGGAGGCGATATCCACCGGACGGCCCAGGGCACGTGCGGCGTCAAGGGCCGCATTCACTTTAACAATCATGCCGTCAGTGATAATGCCCTGCTCGATCAGCTGCTCCGCTTTCTCGGCGGTCATCTCGGCAATACGCTGTCCTTTACCGTCGAGGATACCGCTGACATCAGACAGCAGGATCAGATCCGCCCCCAGGGTGGCCGCCAGCGCTGTCGCCGCCTGGTCAGCATTGACGTTCATCAGCTGGCCTTCATCGGTCACCCCGATAGAGCTCACCACCGGCAGGTAACCGCCCGCCAACAGGGTGTTGATCAGCGCCGGGGAGCCCGGCTGCGCCAGCCCGACATGGCCCAGCTCGGCATCCAGCTGCGTGACCTTCACGCTATCGCCATCGCCGAGGAACAGGCCGACAGAGGCCAGACCGTGCTTTTTCGCCCATGCCAGCAGCGTCTTGTTGGCCGTTCCCGCCAGCGCGCCGGTAATAATGTCAATCTGATCGGCTGGCGTAACCCGCAGGCCATTTTTCTTCTGCACCGGCAGATTGAGCTGTTTCATCAGCTCATCCACCACGCAGCCGCCGCCGTGGACAATAATCAGCGGACGCTGGTGCGCTTCACGGTAATTAACCAGCGCGGTAAACAGGCGCTCCAGCGCTTCTTCGCTATCGAGTAATACGCCGCCGAGTTTGATAATTAATGGGTTCATCATCACACCTTAAATAAGAGACTGCGTCTCAGCGAAGCCGAAACGAATATTCGCGCACTGCACTGCCTGCGCTGCGGCGCCTTTCAGCAGGTTATCTTCTGCTGCGACGACGATGAGATGGTCGTCCTGCACGGCAAAACCGATATCACAGAATGGCAGACCCTCGACGCTTTTCAATGCGGGTACGCCTTTATCATATAAACGTACCAGCGGTTTATCGGCGTAAGCCTGCTGGTAAACCGCTGCGATCTGCGCGTGGCCGACGCCCGGCTTCAGGCGGCAGGTAATGGTTTCAAGGATGCCGCGCTTAAAATTACCCAGGTGCGGGGTAAAAATCACCTTTGCCCCGAGGTGGCTGGCAATCTCCGGCTGATGGCGATGGTTAAAGATGCCGTATGGCTGCAGGCTCACTTCACAGAAGCTATTGCCGATCGCGGCTTTACGACCCGCGCCGCTCACCCCGCTGGTGGCGTTGATCACCGGCCACTGGTTCAGATCCAGCAGATTGGCCTCAATCAGCGGCTTCAGCGACAGCTGCGCCGCCGTCGGATAGCAGCCAGGCACCGCGATTAACTGCGCTTCTTTAAGCGCATCCGCGCTCCACTCCGCCAGACCATACACCGCCTGTTTGAGCAGGTCGGGATGTTGATGAGTGAAACCGTAATATTTTTCGTAGAACGCCCCATCGTTAACGCGGAAGGCACCGGAAAGATCGAACACCACGCAGCCAGCGGCAAGGAACTGCGGCGCCAGGTCGTGACTCACTTCGTGCGCGGTGGCGAGAAACACCACGTCCACGCCAGCGCTGAATTCGCTGATATCGGACATCGGCTGCAGCGGCATATCGACAATGCCTTTGAGCTGCGGATGCAGGTCGGAAATTAATTTTCCCGCATCATTGCTTTGCGCGGAGACCGTCAAAGCGGTTATGTTCATATGCGGATGACGATTGATATAGGTCACCAGCTCTGCGCCGGCATAACCACTGGCACCCACAATCAGCGTATTTAACATTGGAAGCGCATCTCCTTACATTCGATGGGTTTTCTTACGCTCAACGATATTGTATTTTTATTCACAATAAATGCATGAATATTGATACTATCACGACCCAAGGTGTGTCAACAATGAAAAACAATTTACCGCCCTTTATCGAGATTTACCGCGCGTTGATCGCCACACCGTCCATCAGCGCGACCGAAGAGGCTCTCGATCAAAGCAATGAGTCTTTAATCAATTTGCTGGCAGGCTGGTTCCGCGATCTCGGCTTCAATGTTGAGGTACAGCCGGTGCCGGATACGCGCCATAAATTCAACCTGCTGGCCAGCACCGGACACGGCGCCGGCGGCCTGCTGCTCGCCGGGCATACCGATACCGTGCCATTCGATGATGGCCGCTGGACGCGGGATCCGTTCACCCTCACCGAACACGATAACAAGCTCTACGGCCTCGGCACAGCTGACATGAAAGGCTTCTTCGCCTTTATTCTCGACGCACTGCGCGATGTCGACGTCACCACGCTGAAAAAACCGCTGTATATTCTGGCCACCGCCGACGAAGAGACCAGCATGGCCGGCGCGCGCTATTTTGCCGAAACCACCCAGCTGCGCCCGGACTGCGCCATTATCGGCGAGCCCACCTCCCTGCAGCCGATCCGCGCCCACAAAGGACATATGTCCAACGCGATCCGAATTCAGGGCCAGTCCGGCCACTCCAGCGATCCGGCGCGCGGAGTCAACGCGATTGAGCTGATGCACGACGCCATCGGCCGCATTATGCAGCTGCGTGATCTGCTAAAAGAGCGCTACCACTTCGAGGCGTTCACGGTCCCTTACCCAACCCTCAACCTGGGCGCTATCCATGGCGGCGATGCCTCAAACCGTATCTGCGCCTGCTGCGAACTGCATATGGATATCCGCCCGCTGCCGGGGATGACCCTCAACGATCTTAATGGTCTGTTGGGCGAGGCGCTGGCGCCCGTCAGTGAGCGCTGGCCGGGCCGCCTGACGGTCTCAGAGCTGCACCCGCCGATCCCCGGCTACGAATGCCCGCCGGACCATAAGCTGGTGCAGGTGGTTGAGAAACTGCTCGGCGCGCAGACTGACGTGGTGAACTATTGCACCGAAGCGCCGTTTATCCAGACGCTGTGCCCGACGCTGGTTCTTGGCCCAGGCTCCATCAACCAGGCCCATCAGCCTGACGAGTATCTGGAGACGCGCTTTATCAAGCCGACCCGGGAGCTGATTAGCCAGGTGGTTCATCACTTCTGCTGGCACTAAAATCGCCCTCTTTTTCCGCCCCGTTCTCCCGGGGCGGAACGGTGACGATCGTCACATTTCCATAAGCGATGCTTATCCAGCGACCCCTGAATTAAATTTCGCAAATTACGGCGATTTACTCGTTTGCTGAAGCGATTTCGCAGTAATTGACGTGGGGGTATTTACGTGGCTTTATAAAAGACGGGTTGCTTATCCGTTGCTCACGTTCCAGCGCAGCGGATATAACAAAATAAAATGAGATGGGGTGTCTGGGGTAACATGAACGAACAATATTCCGCATTGCGTAGTAATGTCAGTATGCTCGGCAAGGTGCTGGGCGATACCATCAAGGATGCATTGGGAGAAAATATTCTTGATCGTGTCGAAACTATCCGTAAGTTGTCCAAATCTTCACGCGCCGGCAACGAAGCTAACCGCCAGGAGCTGCTGACCACGCTGCAGAATTTGTCTAACGACGAACTGCTGCCGGTTGCCCGTGCCTTCAGCCAGTTTCTGAATTTGGCGAACACCGCTGAGCAGTACCACAGCATTTCGCCGAATGGCGAAGCGGCCAGCAATCCGGAAGTCATTGCGCGTACCCTGAGAAAGCTCAAAGACCAACCCAATCTCAACGAAGACACCATCAAAAAAGCGGTGGAATCTCTGTCTCTGGAGCTGGTATTAACCGCCCACCCGACCGAGATCACCCGCCGGACGCTGATCCATAAAATGGTGGAAGTGAACAGCTGCCTCAAGCAACTGGACAATAAAGACATCGCCGACTACGAACACCATCAGCTGATGCGCCGTCTGCGCCAGCTGATCGCCCAGTCCTGGCATACTGACGAGATCCGTAAATACCGCCCGTCTCCGGTCGACGAAGCCAAATGGGGCTTCGCGGTGGTGGAAAACAGCCTGTGGGAAGGGGTGCCTAACTATCTGCGCGAGCTGAACGAACAGCTGGAAGCCAACCTTGGCTATCAGTTGCCGGTGGACTTCGTCCCGGTGCGCTTCACCTCGTGGATGGGCGGCGACCGCGACGGCAACCCAAACGTGACCGCCGACATCACCCGCCACGTGCTGCTGCTCAGCCGCTGGAAAGCGACCGACCTGTTCCTCAAAGACGTGCAGGTGCTGATCTCCGAGCTGTCGATGGTGGAGTGTACCGACGAGCTGCGCGCCCTGGCTGGCGCCGAGGGCGCTCAGGAACCGTACCGTTATCTGATGAAGAAACTGCGCACTCAGCTGATGGAGACCCAGACCTGGCTGGAAGCGCGCCTGAAAGGTCAGAAGCTGCCGAAACCGGCGGGACTGATCACTCAGAACGAGCAGCTGTGGGAGCCGCTGTACGCCTGCTATAAGTCGCTGCAGGCCTGCGGCATGGGCATTATCGCCAACGGCGAGCTGCTCGATACCCTGCGCCGCGTGAAGTCTTTCGGCGTACCGCTGGTGCGTATTGATATCCGTCAGGAAAGCACTCGCCATACCGAAGCGCTGGGGGAAATGACCCGTTACCTCGGGATCGGCGATTACGAAAGCTGGTCAGAAGCTGACAAACAGGCTTTCCTGATCCGCGAACTGAATTCCAAACGTCCGCTGCTGCCACGCCAGTGGGAGCCAAGCGAAGAGACCCGTGAAGTCCTCGACACCTGCAAAGTGATCGCCGAGGCGCCGCGCGGATCGATCGCCGCCTACGTGATCTCGATGGCGAAAACGCCGTCCGACGTGCTGGCGGTTCATCTGCTGCTGAAAGAGGCCGGGATTGGTTTTGCTCTGCCGGTGGCCCCGCTGTTCGAAACGCTGGACGACCTGAACAACGCCAACGATGTCATGACTCAGCTGCTGAATATCGACTGGTACCGCGGCTTTATCCAGGGCAAGCAGATGGTCATGATTGGCTATTCTGACTCCGCCAAAGATGCTGGCGTGATGGCCGCCTCCTGGGCGCAGTACCAGGCGCAGGACGCGCTGATCAAAACCTGTGAGAAAGCCGGTATCGAACTGACGCTGTTCCACGGACGCGGCGGTTCCATCGGCCGCGGCGGTGCGCCAGCCCACGCTGCGCTCCTCTCACAGCCGCCGGGAAGCCTGAAAGGCGGTCTGCGCGTGACCGAGCAGGGCGAGATGATCCGCTTTAAGTACGGCCTGCCGGAAGTGACCATCAGCAGTCTGTCGCTGTATACCAGCGCCATTCTGGAAGCCAACCTGCTGCCGCCGCCGGAACCGAAAGCCGAATGGCGCGAGATCATGGCTGAGCTTTCCGACGTCTCCTGCAAGATGTACCGCGGCTACGTGCGTGAAAACAAAGATTTCGTCCCTTATTTCCGCTCCGCGACCCCGGAGCAGGAGCTGGGCAAACTGCCGCTGGGTTCGCGCCCGGCAAAACGTCGCCCAACCGGCGGCGTCGAGTCACTGCGCGCTATTCCGTGGATCTTCGCCTGGACGCAGAACCGTCTGATGCTACCAGCCTGGCTGGGTGCTGGCGCCGCGCTGCAGAAGGTGGTCGAAGGTGGAAAACAGAGTGAACTGGAAGCAATGTGTCGCGACTGGCCGTTCTTCTCTACCCGCCTCGGCATGCTGGAGATGGTTTACTCGAAGGCTGACCTGTGGCTGGCAGAGTACTACGATCAGCGCCTGGTGAAGCCGGAGCTGTGGGCGCTGGGTACCGAGCTGCGTAAGCTGCTGGCTGCCGACATCAACGTCGTGTTGGCCATCGCCAACGACTCCCATCTGATGGCCGACCTGCCGTGGATCGCCGAGTCTATCCAGCTGCGTAATATCTATACCGACCCGCTGAACGTCCTGCAGGCGGAACTGCTGCACCGTTCACGCCAGGCCGAAGAAGCAGGCAAGGACCCGGATCCGCGCGTTGAACAAGCGCTGATGGTCACCATCGCCGGCGTTGCCGCCGGTATGCGTAACACCGGCTAATCGAAGTCTCTCTCCCCCGGCCGCCCGGTCGGGGGATTTTCACCTGATCTAGTGGTGCAGCATCTCATCAACGATCTGCTCTTTATGCAGCGCATATGGATAATAGGTCGGCCAGTTATCCATCTCTTTCAGCAACGCCTCCTGTGATTCATTACCCATGAAAATATGGAAATGCTGCGATTTACGCGGGCCAATGATATGGTCGCTGAACTGCACAAATTTCGGCGCGTTGGCATCGCCCTGCTGGCACTCAAACAGGTAACGTACGCCCTTCTTGCCGGAGGCGTAATGCAGAATTTTGTAGCCTGAATAGCGGTATTTGCAGCTGTTAACGGTCTCGCCAACGTGGAACTCAATCACATCATTTTCAATGCCAATCTGCTCCACATCGGTGGCGTAGCCCTTCTTATAATAGGCGCGATACTCCTCGACGCTCTTGCCGCCGGGCTTTTTCGCCTTCTGCTCCAGCACCGGGTCAAGGTCGCCGTTGAGCAGATACGGGTTTACCGACTGCCAGACGCCTTCCCAATCGCTCAGCGCGCGATCCTGCACATCTTTATCGGCAAAAATGCCTTCGCTGGCCTGACGCTCGACGTCGGTTAACGCCGGGCCATGGTTATGATTGCCGTGGGCAAACACCTGGGCGCTGGCTAGCACCATGCCGAATCCAAAGGCCAGCAGGGGGATCTTTCTGGTCATTACTCTCTCCTGAGTTTGATATCAATGGCGACAAATTGTTACGATATAACATATCTTATCTGGGAAGCAAGCGTGACTGGCAAGCGCTTTTACCGCTGGAAAAATGTCCGGTATGATGAAAGAGGTGATGCGCTGAACGGAAGAATGATGGACAACGATATCAATCAACTTATTGATTCATTACTAAAAAAGCAGAATGGTATCGGCCGGGTCTATTTTGCCGGCGAGATGCGCTCGCCTGCAGAGCCGGTAGTGCAGGTTGATTTTCCCCGTCTGAACATCATCATCGATGGGCAGTTGCCCGACCGGGCACTCGGCGAAAACGCCAGCCCTCTTGAGGCGAACGACGTGCTCTATATCCCTGGCGATAGCTGGAACTGCCCGCAGTGGCAGGCGCCCTGCCTGCTGTTAAGTATCCTGTTCGATAAGCAGCGACTGGAGTGCTCGCTGCAGCACTGGAATGGCAAGGCGATAACCGTTGTCGAAAAGCGGCAGGCGCTGCGCCGCGGGCCGCGCGTCGGTTCATTTCTGCTGCAGGCGCTCAATGAGCTCCGGATGCAGCCGCAGGAGCAGCGAACCGCCCGCAGCATTGTCGTCAGCCTGCTCAGCCACTGCCATGACCTTCTCGGCAGCCAGGCGCAAACCTCCTCGCGCAGCCAGGCGCTGTTTGAGGCGATCCGCCAGTACATGGACGCCCATTATGCAGAGCCGCTGAGCCGGGAATCGGTGGCCCAGGCGTTCTATCTCTCCCCCAACTATCTTTCTCACCTGTTCCAGAAATGCGGGCCAATGGGCTTCAATGAATATCTGAACCATATTCGTCTTGAACAGGCCCGTATGCTGCTGAAGGGCCACGATATGAAAGTGAAAGATATCGCCCACGCCTGCGGCTTCGCCGACAGCAATTATTTCTGCCGCCTGTTTCGCAAAACCACCGAGCGCTCGCCGTCTGAATACCGCCGTCAGTATCATAGCCAGTTAACGGAAATATCTTCTCCGGCCAAAAACTAGATTTTTGTGTGTTAAACCTGACTTTTGTGCGCGCTTTTATTGCTGCATAACCCCACCATTGCCGATAAATGTGATCTAAATCATCCTTAATCGTGATGCGTACATTTATCCAGTTTTTGGCAAATTTGTCATCTGGCGGTCCTTCGAACGAAAGCCGTATGCTTACCTCAACGACAATATCGAATTAAGCATTGAGGAAAACACGATGGAACTCTATCTGGATACCGCCAACGTCGCCGAAGTGGAACGCCTGGCCCGCATCTACCCGCTGGCCGGGGTAACCACCAACCCGAGCATTATCGCCGCCGGTAAAACCCCGGTATGGGACGTGCTCCCACGCCTGCAGAAAGCCATCGGTCCGGAGGGCACCCTCTTCGCGCAGACTATGAGCCGCGATGCGCAGGGCATGGTGGAAGAAGCTAAACGCCTGAGCAACGCCGTGCCGGGCATCGTGGTTAAAATCCCGGTGACCCCCGAAGGCCTCGCCGCTATCAAAATGCTGAAGAAGGAAGGCATCCCGACCCTTGGCACCGCCGTCTACAGCGCTTCGCAAGGCCTGCTGGCCGCACTGGCCGGCGCAAAGTACGTCGCGCCTTACGTTAACCGCGTTGACGCCCAGGGCGGGGACGGCATCCGCATGGTACAGGAGCTGCAATCTCTGCTGGAAATGCATGCGCCCGAGAGCAAAGTGCTGGCGGCGAGCTTCAAAACGCCCCGTCAGGCGCTGGATTGCCTGCTGGCCGGCTGCGAAGCCATCACTCTTCCATTAGATGTAGCGCAACAAATGCTCGGCACCCCTGCGGTAGAGTCAGCCATAGAGAAGTTTGAACAGGACTGGAATAACGCCTTTGGCACGCTAAACCTGTAACCGGACCCGCGAGCCGCCTGCGGGCGGCAGCACGGTCATCGAGGAGGAATCGAAATGGATCGCATTATTCAATCACCAGGCAAATACATTCAGGGCGCAGGCGCTATCAAGCGCCTCGGCGACTATCTGAAGCCGCTGGCCGAACGCTGGCTGGTAGTCGGCGATAAGTTCGTACTGGGGTTTGCGGAAGAGATGCTGCGTAAAAGCCTGGCCGATGCTGGCCTGGCGGCCGAAATCGCGCCGTTTGGCGGTGAGTGTTCGCATAATGAAATCAATCGCCTGCGCGATATCGCCGGCAGCGCGAAATGCACCGCCGTGCTGGGGATCGGCGGTGGTAAAACGCTGGATACCGCAAAAGCATTGGCTCACTTTATGAATGTGCCGGTGGCGATCGCCCCCACCATCGCCTCCACCGATGCGCCGTGCAGCGCGCTCTCGGTGATTTACACCGACGAAGGGGAGTTCGACAGCTACCTGATGCTGCCGCACAACCCCAACATGGTCATTGTCGATACGCAGATTGTTGCCGGCGCACCGGCCCGCCTGCTGGCCGCCGGGATTGGCGATGCGCTGGCCACCTGGTTCGAAGCCCGCGCCTGCTCCCGTAGCGGCGCCACCACCATGGCGGGCGGGAAATGCACTCAGGCGGCGCTGGCGCTGGCCGAGCTATGCTACAACACCTTACTCGAAGAGGGTGAAAAAGCGATGCTGGCCGCCGAACAGCACGTGGTCACCCCGGCGCTGGAGCGAGTGGTGGAAGCCAATACCTACCTGAGCGGCGTTGGTTTCGAAAGCGGCGGTCTGGCGGCAGCGCACGCGATTCATAACGGCATGACGGCCATCCCTGACGCCCACCACTATTATCACGGGGAAAAAGTGGCGTTCGGTACCCTGACGCAGCTGGTGCTGGAAAATGCGCCGGTGGACGAAATAGAGACCGTCGCCGCGCTGTGCCACAGCGTTGGGCTGCCGATCACCCTGGCGCAGCTGGATATCAAAGGTGACATCCCGACCAAAATGCGTCTGGTGGCGGAAGCCGCCTGCGCTGAAGGCGAAACCATTCACAATATGCCGGGCGGCGTCGATTCCGACCAGGTCTACGCCGCGCTGCTGGTGGCCGACCAATACGGTCAGCGCTTCCTGCAGGAATGGGAATAAACCAGAGCAAAACACCCGGCATCAGCCGGGTGTTTTTTTATGTTTATCTGCCGGACGCGTCGCCCACAGGCTGCGCGAAACGGCAAGCACTCAGGCCGGGCGCACGCCCAGCGTATGGCAGATGGCGTAGCTCATCTCGGCGCGGTTCAGGGTGTAGAAATGGAAATCTTTTACCCCTTCCCGGCTTAAAATCTTCACCATGTCCATGGCGATATTCGCCCCCACCAGCTGACGGGTTTCGGCGTCGTTATCCAGCCCTTCGAACATTTTCGACATCCACACCGGGATACGGACGTTGGTCATATCCGCAAACTTTTTCGCCTGTTTAAAGTTGGAGACCGGCAGGATACCTGGAATGATTTCCACGTCGATGCCCGCCGAAACGCAGCGATCGCGAAAACGCAGGTAGCTTTCCACATCGAAGAAGAACTGGGTGATCGCGCGGTTGGCGCCCGCCTCGACTTTACGCTTCAGGTTCAGCAAATCCGCCTGTGCGCTTTTCGCTTCCGGATGCACTTCTGGATACGCGGCGACAGAGATATCGAAATCGCCCACCTCTTTCAGCAGCGTCACCAGATCGGCGGCGTACATATCCGGTTTACCGCTGCCCGGCGGCAGATCGCCGCGCAGGGCGACGATATGGCGAATACCGTTGTTCCAGTAATCCTGAGCGATAGTACGCAGCTCATCACGAGAGGCATCGATACAGGTCAGGTGCGGCGCTGCTTCCAGACCGGTTCGCTCTTTAATGCCTTTGATGATGCTGTGCGTGCGATCGCGCTCGCCAGAGTTCGCGCCATAGGTTACCGAAACAAACTTCGGTTTCAGACTGCTCAGGCGATCGATGGATTTCCACAGGGTTTGCTCCATTTCACTGGTGCGCGGCGGAAAGAATTCAAAAGACACATTAATCTGGCCCTGGACTTCCGCCAGGCTCTGATTCAGGGCTTCCCGCTGATTGGCGTGAAAAAAGCTCATACCTTACCTCATCAATCGCATGTAATGGCTGTTATATTGCGAACTTCTATACGTTTAGACGTCCAGATGTAAAAATGACGGAAAAGCGCGCGGGCGTCAATAGAAAAATCTGCGTAAAGAGTGAGGAATAGGCCTCTAAAATGAAAAAAATTCATCTTCCGACCAGAACTGATGCCGTGCAGGAAGAATTCGACCCGATGAAATTTGAAGCAGTTCAAAAAACCAACATCTCCCCATGATTGCCAGAGCGATTGTGATTGCAGCCGTTTATAGCTTGGTTCACATTAAGTAGAACGTTCTACTAGAACGTTCTACTTACGCAATAATTCTTATAAAATCTATTCGGGGATATCACCATGAGTCTGTGGTCAGGGTTCATAAAATCATTATCAAAACTGTCGATGATCGGCCGCGCCTTGATGCTGCCGATTTCGCTTCTCCCGGCCGCCGGCTTACTGTTGGCCTTCGGGGATAAATTCCATATGCCGCTGATGATGAACGCCGGCGGCATCATTTTTGATAACCTGCCAATGCTGTTCGCGATTGGTTCAGCCGTGGGGCTGGCATCAGAATCGGGCATCGCTGCGCTGTCGGCAGCCGTTTCCGTCTTTATCACCAACATCACCATCAGCACTGTGCTCGGCATTACCCCGGAGATGGCCTCTCAGGGCGGAAAATACGCCATGGTCGTCGGCATCCCGACGCTGCAGATGGGGGTATTCGGCGGGCTTATCTGCGGTATTCTCGCGTCGTGGTGCTATAACCGCTTCCATGCGATGCAGTTGCCTGAATTCCTCGGTTTCTTCTCCGGTAAGCGCTTCGTGGCCATCGCCACGGCGTTTCTCTCGTTTATTCTCGGCCTGCTGTTGCCTTATGTCTGGCAACATATCCAGGCCGGTATCGACTCACTGTCGATGGTGGTGAATGGCGACAACCAAGCCGCATCGACCTTTATTTTCGGCCTCGTTGAACGGGCGCTGATCCCGCTGGGGCTGCACCACATCTGGTATCCATCCTTCTGGTACTCTTTCGGCGATTACACCACCCAGGCAGGCCAGGTGATCCACGGCGACCAGACCATCTGGTTTAAGATGCTGGAAGAAGGGGTGAAATCCTTTAGCTCCGACAGCTACCAAAACGCCGGTAAATTTATGCAGGGGGAATTCCCGCTGATGCTGTTCGCGCTGCCGGCCGCCTGTCTGGCGATGTATCACGAAGCGCATACTAAGAATAAAAAAATCGCGGCCGGTATTCTGTTCTCCGCCGCGCTGACCTGTTTCCTGACCGGCATTACCGAGCCCGTAGAATTTACCTTTATCTTCGTGGCGCCGATCCTGTACGTCTTCAACGCCATCATGGCGGGGCTCTCGTACATGACGATGTATCTCCTGCATGCGCATATCGCTAAATCTTTCTCCGCAGGGCTTATCGACTATATCTCCTTCGGTATTCTGCCGTCGCTCAACGGCTATCAAACCCACTTCCTCAATGCGGTGATTGTTGGCGTGCCGATGGGGCTGATTTATTATTTCACCTTCCGCTTCGTTATCCGCCGTTTCGATGTGAAAACGCCGGGCCGCACCGATATCACGGTCACTGCCGATGATAAAACCGATGCGGAGCTGGCGACCGAGATCGTCAATCTTCTCGGCGGTTCACAAAATATCGATTCCGTCGGGGCCTGCATCACCCGCCTGCGCCTGGAAGTGGCTGAGCGCGATGCGGTTGATAAAGATGGCCTCAACGGCATCGGCGCGCGCGGGGTGGTCTTCGTCGGCGATAACGGCATCCAGATTATTTTTGGCGCCAGAGCGCAATTTATCGCACAAACCATGTCGGGGATGATTGGCAAATAACAAGAAGGTGTTATGGTGTGGAAATAGGCTTGCCGTGGGTAAGCCTATGTCTGCGATCTGACGGTTATACACGCGTTGTCATGGAGCGATTTTGAAGAAAGTCAGCATTATAGATGTGGCGAAACTGGCCGGCGTCTCCGTTTCGACGGTCTCGCTGGTATTACGTCAGAAAGGGAAGATCTCCGACGCGACCATCGAAAAAGTCAACGCGGCCATCCAGGAACTTGGCTATGTGCATAACGTTGCCGCCGCTAATCTCCGCGCCAACACCACCAACCTGATCGGCCTGATCCTGCGCGACTTCAACGACAGTTTTTCCATCAAGGTGATGGCGAATATCGTCCAGGAGCTCGAAAAGCAGGGCTATATGGTCATTCTCGGCCAGCCGCGCGACGATCATGACTATCTGGCCCGCTGCCTGCTGTCGTTTAAACAGCAGGGCGTCGCCGGCGTGATATATCTTGATGCCGACACCACCAGCAATGCGTTGCCCGAGGCCTTACAGGCATGTCCGCTGCCGCTGGTCGCGGTCTCGCAAACGCTGCTCACCGGCCACCATGATCAGGTGGTCCGCGATAACCGCCAGGCCGCCAGCATCGCCACCCGTTATCTGATTGAGCGCGGCCATCGCTACATCGCCTACATCGGCGGACAGGATAACGACCTGATCCGTCAGCAGCGGCTGCTTGGCTTATTCAACACACTAGAGAAGAACGGCATGACGGTGAGGGAAGAATTTGCCCCCGCCTGCAGCGACAACACCCAGGCCGCCAGTATCGCCACCCGCCAGTTGCTGGAAAAAAATAATGCCATTACCGCCCTGCTGTGCCACTCGCCTGATGCAATGATTGGCTGCCTCAGCGGTATTCATCAGGTTGGACGCACGGTGGGAAAAGATGTCTTTCTCACTCAGCAGGTGGCGCTGGTGGGGTTCGAAGACATGATGCACGTGAATTTAACCTCGCCATCCTTCACTTACGTCTCTTCCGCCAGCGAAGAGACAGGACGTCAGGTTGCCTCGCTCATTATCCGCAAAATCAAAGAGCCTGCCCTGCCGACCCAGCGCATTACCCTTTCCGGACAGCTGGTGGCTCGAGAGTCAGCCTGAGGCTAGCGAGTCGCCAGATGGTCATCCAGCAGAGGAAGCCATTGCTGCACGGATTCTGCCTGGTGAGGCGCATAAACCACGCCAAGGCTTAACGGCATGCTGTCGCCTTCAGCGACAGGACAGAACACCACCCCCTGACGCTGGATCGCGGAAAAGGACGCCGGCAGCAGGATCATGCCTTCGCCACGCGCAATTCGCGCCAGCAGTACATCATGTTCGGCAGGCTCCTCCACGTAAGCGGGGGAATAGCCAGCCCGGTCGAAAATACGTCGCGTGTAGTCAAAGAAATCGGGATTACGCTCGCGTTTAAACCAGAACAGCGGTCGGTGATTGAGCGCGCGTAGCGCTAACGCTGGGCTGGCGGCTTCCGGCCAGGAGGCAGGCAATGCCGCGATGAGCGGCTCATGATACGGCAAAGGATGCAGGTGCAGCCCTTCGGTATTCAGCGGCAGCGCGACCAGCGCCGCATCGAGTTTTCCTTTGCGCACCTGCTGAGCCAGCGCCGGCGAGGCGTGGCGAGTGATATGCAACGTGCGGGTATGTTTACTCAGCGCAGATTCAACGGCGGCGAAAATGCCCTGTTCAAAGGCGGTGGTCAATCCCAGACGCAAGGGCTGCGGCGACTGAGCGGAGAGCTCACTCAATGCCGCCAGCGTGCGCGCCTGGAGCGCCAGCATCGGCCGAATAATCTCCAGCACTTCTCTTCCCGCGTCGGTAAGGATCAGGCCTTTGCTGTGGCGCTGAAACAGCGTCACCCCCAGTTGAGCTTCCAGTTGACGCATATGACGGCTCAGCGGCGGCTGCGAGATAAATAACCGCTGCGCCGCCCGGCTGATGTTATTTTCTTCCGCCACCACGGCAAAGGCGCGCAGCAGGCGAATATCCAGGGAATGTAATCGCGAAGTTGTCATACTGAAAAGGTATCACGAAAAGGGTATTACTCAAGTCCGGCAAACTTCCCTACCCTTCCTCTTAACGCATCATCACAGAGAGGAAAAAACGATGTCCAGCGAACGTTATATCACCGGTCAGGAAATGCTGCAGCGGGTGGATGGCAGCGGCGGGGAAGCCGTCGTCGACAGCCTGCAGGATATCGCCCCCGATTTCGCCCGCTATCTGATTGAGTTCCCCTTCGGCGATATTTACGCCAGGCCGGGGCTCGATTTACGCAGCCGGGAAATCGCTACTATTGCCGCGCTCACCGCGCTGGGTAACGCCGCGCCACAGCTGAAAGTACACATTGCCGCAGGATTAAATGTCGGCCTGACACAAGAGGAGATAACGGAAGTGATCATGCAGATGGCGGTCTACGCCGGATTCCCGGCGGCGCTCAACGGCCTGTTTGCCGCCAAAGCGGTTTTTGCGGCGCACTAACAAAAAAGACCAGGCAGCGCCTGGTCTTTTTCTCGGAACTACAGCAGCTGCGCCAGACGGTTAATATCCGACTGGATCGCTCCGGCGGTCACATCGCGCCCGGCGCCGGGTCCGCGGATCACCAGCGGGTTATCGCGATACCAGCGGCTTTCGATGGCGAACACGTTATCGCACGGCAGCAGCGCCGCCAGCGGGTGCTCTTCGCGTACCGCTTCCACGCCGACGCGTGCTTTGCCGTTAGCATCAAAGCGCGCCACGTAGCGGAGCACCAGCCCCATCTCGCGGGCCGCTTCCAGACGCTGCAGCATTTGCTCGTTCAGCTCTTCGCCATTTTCAAAGAAGTGATCGACCGACCCCTCTTCGCAGTGTGCAGGGACCAGTGATTCCACACGGACCTGATCCGGTTCGATGTCATAACCCGCTTCCCGCGCGAGGATCACCAGCTTACGCATCACATCCTTACCGGACAGATCGACGCGCGGATCCGGCTCGGTCAGCCCCTGCTGCCAGGCCTGATCCACCAGGTCGGTGAACGGCACGGTGCCATCAAACTGCAGGAACAGCCAGGAGAGCGTTCCCGAGAAGATACCGCTCAGACCGAGGATGGTATCGCCGCTGTCGATCAGATCGCGCACCGTATGGTTCACCGGCAAACCCGCGCCAACGGTAGCGTTATACAGCCAGTGGCGACCCGTCTTCTCAAACGCGTCGTGGATCTGGCGATATTTATCACTGCTGCTGGCGCCCGCCAGCTTGTTGGCGCTGATCACGTGGAAGCCATGGCTGGCGAAATCAAGGTACTGGTCGGCCAACTGTTCGCTGGCGGTGACGTCCAGCACCACTAAATCATCGTACGGATGCGCGCGCATCCACAGGAACAGCGACTCTTCATCCTGCTCCACCGCTTCATCGTTGAAGAAGGCCAGCGCCCGGCTGGCATCCAGCCCGTCGTAGTTCAGCAGGCTGCGTTTACTGTCGACTACGCCGGCGAGAACAAACTCGAAGCCAGTACGCGCCGACAAGGTGGTTTGTTCGCGGGCAAACAGCTCCAGCCAGCGGGAGCCAATGTTCCCTTTGCCGAACAGCATCAGGCCAATACGCTTCTCTGCACGAAACAAGGTCTGATGCAGACCCTGGATCAGGCTTTCCGTTGGCCCGGCGCGCAACACGGCCACCAGGCTGATCCCCTCTTCGGACTGCCAGGTGAACTCCACCGGTTGCCCTTTCAGTTGCTGCCAGAAACGATGGCAGTGCAGTGGGTTACGGGTGACTCCCGCGCCCACCATCGCCACCAGCGCCAGCTTCTGACGCAGACGCAGCTCGCCCGGCAGACCCGCTTCATCGAGCAGCTTCAGCGCGCTGTCGGCTACCTCGGAGGTATAACAGAACTGCAGCAGCTTGCGGTCGGCATGGATGCCAACGGCTAATGGACGCAGCTGGGCGCGTTTGAGCAAGGCGTCCAGCTCTTTATGCGCCAGTTTGAAATCGTGGCTGGCCGGCACCAGGAACTCCACCAGGCAGACGTCGTCATGACTGGTGACAATCCGCGCGCCGGTACCGGAGGCCAGCACGCGCTCAATGCGCGTAGAGCCCTGTTCCGGCGTATAGCTACAGCGTAACTGCAGATCGATATCGCTGGCGGACACCGGCTGCAGCGTGCGGGCATGGAGCACTGGAGCGGCCAGACGCGCCAGCTCGCTGGCTTCATCCAGACGCAGCAGCGGCAGCAGACAGGCATCTTTGACCTTACGCGGATCCGCGCTGTACACCCCGGCGACATCACTCCAGATAGTGACGCGGGAGGCGCCCGCCAGCGCGCCGATCTGCGTGGCGGAATAGTCAGACCCGTTACGGCCCAGCAGAACAGTTTCCCCGGCCTGGTTGCGGGAGATAAAGCCGGTCACCACCAGACGTTTATTCGGATGTTGCGCCATCAGCTGTTGCAGCAGTGGATAAGATAAACCTTCATCCACCTGCGGCTGCGCGGCGCGTTCCGCACGCAGGAAAGCGCGCGCGTCCAGCCAGGCCGCTTCCATACCCAGCTGGTTAAGGACCGCCGCCATCAGGCGCGCGGACCAGACTTCACCATGGCCGACCACTTCCGCATAAACCGCTTCGGTAACCCCGCCATCAAGCAATCCTGCCAGACGCTCAAGGTCATGGATGAAGGCGGCAATTAACGTATCCGCCGCCGCAGGCTCCACCAGACCTCCAATCAGCTCGGTCTGATAACGGCGAAGCGACTGCTGAACCTGATGCGCAGCAAGGCGATCGCTCTGGCTAAGTTTAAGCCAGCTGATCAGCTGGTTGGTGGTGCTGCCAGCGGCGGAGACGACCATCATGTCGCCCGCCTGCGAATATTCCTTCATGATCCCCGCGACGCGCAGGTAACATTTCGCATCCGCTAAACTACTCCCACCAAATTTGTGCAGCTGACGACCCTTCGCCCCTGCCTGCGCAATCACACTCATTTTTATTCCTCGTTTGCTGCCCGGAAGCCATTTTCCAGGTCGGCAATTAAATCTTCACCATCTTCAATACCGGTTGAAATACGCAGAAGCGTTTCTGAAATTCCGGCGGCGGCACGCGCTTCAGGCGCCATGCCGGCATGCGTCATGGTTGCCGCATGGGAAATCAGGCTTTCAACGCCCCCCAGCGATTCCGCCAGTGTAAACAGCGACAGCCCGCTCAGGAAACGGCGCAGCGTCTGCTCGTCACCGTCCAGCTCGAAGCTTAACATTGCGCCAAAACCTTTTTGCTGACGCGCCGCAATTTCATGCCCCTGGTTTTCCGGCAGCGACGGATGATACAGCTTTTTCACCAGTGGCTGGGTTTTCAGATACTCAACGATCGCCTGGGCATTGCGCTGCGCCACTTCCATACGCGGAGACAGCGTCCGCAGACCGCGCAGCAACAAATAGCTGTCGAAGGCACCGCCGGTGACGCCAATATTATTCGCCCACCATGCCAGTTCGGTGACAGTCGCCGGATCTTTGGCAATCACCACCCCGGCAACCACATCGGAGTGGCCATTCAGGTATTTAGTACAGGAATGCAACACCAGATCGGCACCCAGCGCCAGCGGGTTTTGCAGCGCCGGGCTCAGGAAGGTGTTGTCCACCACGCTCACCGCGCCTGCCTCACGCGCCAGACCACAGATTTTCGCAATATCCACCACCCGCAGCAATGGATTACTTGGGCTTTCGACCAGCACCAGCTTCGGTTTTTCCGCCAACGCCGCCCGCAGCGCCTGCTCATCATTTTGATCGACGAACTGGACGCGATAACAGCCGCGCTTCGCCAGGCTGTCGAACAGACGGTAGCTGCCGCCGTAGCAGTCGTGCGGCGCCACCAGCAGATCGCCCGGCTTAAGGAACACCGTCGTCACCAGCAGGATCGCCGACATACCGGTATTGGTCAGCACCGCGCCGGCGCCACCTTCCAGCTCCGCTAAGGCGCGCTGCACCACATCACGCGTCGGGTTGCCGCGGCGGGAGTAGTCGTGGGCGCGAGGTTCATTAAAGCCGGTGAAGTTATAAGTACTGGAAAGGTGAATCGGCGGGACAACGCAACCGTACTGCTCGTCGTCATTTAAACCGCTACGCACTGCGATGGTGGCCTGTTTACGCGTCATGTTGGGAAGTTCCTGGGCTGAATCGGTGAAAAGTCAGGCTCCAGAGTAAACATTGTCACAATAGACGTCAATACATCTGGACATCTAAACTTCTTTGCGTATAGATTGAGCAAAGTGCAAATAGCCGTTAAAATTATATGCATTAGCGCACGTCGGTAGCGGCTTATCTCATGTTAGAAAGCGCGCTCATACGGTAAACTACGCGCAATTATAGCCCGGGCGGAATATTCTGGCCCTTCACTAATAAACAGAGGATTAAGGTATCTCATGGCTGAATGGAGCGGCGAATATATCAGCCCATACGCTGAGCACGGTAAGAAGAGTGAGCAAGTAAAGAAAATTACGGTTTCCATTCCTCTGAAGGTGTTAAAAATCCTCACCGATGAACGCACGCGTCGTCAGGTGAACAACCTGCGTCACGCGACCAACAGCGAGCTGCTGTGCGAAGCGTTCCTGCATGCCTTTACCGGACAACCGTTGCCTAACGATGAAGACCTGCGTAAAGAGCGCAGCGATGAGATCCCGGAAGCGGCGAAAGAGATTATGCGTGAACTGGGGATCGACCCGGATACGTGGGAATACTGAGTTGATAAAAAGGGCGGAAGCAATCTTCCGCCCTTTTTTGTGTCCCGCTCAGGCTGGCGAGAGGCACAAAAAAGCCGCCCTGAGGCGGCTTCTTCTGGCAACTTACTTGCTGCCCGGGATGCTGAAGCGCTTGTTGAAGCGGTCAACACGGCCACCGGTAGCAACATCACGCTGTTTGCCGGTGAAGAACGGGTGGCATTTACCGCACACGTCGAGGTTCAGGTCGTGACCAACGGTGGAACGGATTTTCATGACATTACCGCAAGAACAGGTAGCAGTAATTTCTTCGTATTTTGGGTGAATACCTTTTTTCATGGGAGAACCTCAGTTAAGGCCGCGTCGCTCTTCCAGCCCTAACGCCAGACACCACGCGATATTAATAATTTCCCGTCGTCTTCCACGCTGCTGACAGCGCGAAGCGTACGGTAATGGTCAATCTCCAATGCGGTATAAAGTGCATTGAAGGCGGCGAATCATACAGAATTTGACCAGCATATGCAAACTGATCCGCGCCGCCTTATCGTAATGTGTATACTATCCCGCCAGATTTCAAGTCAGGAAGATGACATGCCCGTCGCCCACGTTGCCCTACCCGTTCCGCTACCGCGCACCTTTGACTATCTGCTGCCTGATGGCATGGCGGTCAAAGCGGGCTGTCGGGTGCGGGTGCCGTTCGGCAAACAGGAGCGGATCGGCATTGTCGCGGCGGTGAGCGAGCGCAGCGAGCTGCCGCTGGATGAACTCAAACCGGTCGCCGAAGCGCTGGACGACGAGCCGGTCTTCTCCGGCACCGTCTGGCGACTGCTGATGTGGGCGGCTGAGTATTACCATCATCCGATTGGCGATGTGCTGTTCCATGCGCTGCCCATTCTGCTGCGCCAGGGCAAACCCGCCAGCGCTACGCCGCTGTGGTACTGGTTCGCCACCGAGCAGGGGCAGGCTGTCGACCTCAACGCTCTGAAACGCTCCCCAAAGCAGCAGCAGGCGCTGGCGGCGCTGCGCCAGGGAAAGATCTGGCGTCATCAGGTTAGCGAACTGGAATTTAATGAAGCGGCGCTGCAGGCGCTGCGTGGCAAAGGGCTGGCGGAGCTGGCCTGTGAAGCGCCCGTCCTCACCGACTGGCGCAGCACGTATTCGGTTGCCGGCGAGCGCCTGCGTCTGAATACCGAACAGGCCACCGCCGTCGGGGCGATCCACAGCGCTGCCGATCGCTTCTCCGCCTGGCTACTGGCAGGCATCACGGGCTCAGGGAAAACGGAAGTCTACTTGAGCGTGCTGGAGAATGTACTGGCGCAGGGGCGCCAGGCGCTGGTGATGGTGCCGGAGATCGGCCTGACGCCGCAAACTATCGCCCGTTTTCGCCAGCGCTTTAATGCGCCGGTGGAAGTGCTGCACTCCGGACTCAATGACAGCGAACGTCTCTCGGCCTGGCTGAAGGCGAAAAACGGCGAAGCGGCCATTGTGATAGGCACTCGCTCCTCGCTGTTTACCCCGTTTAAAGATCTCGGCGTCATCGTCATCGACGAAGAGCATGACAGCTCCTACAAACAGCAGGAGGGCTGGCGCTACCACGCCCGCGACCTGGCGGTATGGCGCGCTCACAGCGAACAGATCCCGATTATTCTCGGCTCGGCGACGCCGGCGCTGGAGACCCTGCACAACGTCCGCCAGGGCAAATATCGGCAGTTAACCTTAAGCAAACGCGCGGGCAACGCGCGTCCAGCCCAGCAGCACGTGCTCGACCTGAAAGGACAGGTGCTGCTGGCGGGTCTGTCACCCGCGCTGATCAACCGCATGCGCCAGCATCTGCAGGCGGATAACCAGGTGATCCTGTTTCTTAACCGCCGCGGCTTTGCGCCAGCGCTGCTGTGCCACGACTGCGGCTGGATCGCGGAGTGCCCGCGCTGCGACAGCTACTATACGTTGCACCAGGCGCAGCACCATCTGCGCTGCCACCATTGCGACAGTCAGCGCCCTATCCCGCGCCAGTGCCCTTCCTGCGGTTCCACACATCTGGTGCCGGTGGGTATCGGCACCGAGCAACTGGAGCAGTCCCTGACGCCGCTGTTCCCTGGCGTGCCTATCTCGCGTATCGACCGCGATACCACCAGCCGTAAAGGGGCGCTTGAGGAACATCTCGCCGCGGTCCATCGCGGCGGCGCGCGTATTTTGATCGGCACCCAAATGCTGGCCAAAGGCCATCACTTCCCGGACGTGACCCTCGTCTCCCTGCTGGACGTCGACGGGGCACTGTTTTCCGCTGATTTCCGTTCCGCAGAGCGTTTCGCTCAGCTCTATACCCAGGTCTCCGGACGAGCGGGCAGGGCAGGAAAACAGGGCGAAGTGATCCTGCAAACCCACCATCCGGAGCACCCTCTGCTGCAGACCCTGCTGTATAAAGGCTACGACGCTTTTGCCGAGCAGGCGCTGGCAGAGCGGCAGACGATGCAGCTACCGCCGTGGACCAGCCACGTGTTGATTCGTGCTGAAGACCATAACAACCAGCAGGCGCCGCTGTTTTTACAGCAATTGCGCAATCTACTGCAGGCCAGCCCGCTGGCCGACGATAAACTGTGGGTGCTCGGTCCGGTTCCGGCGCTGGCGCCGAAGCGCGGCGGCCGCTGGCGCTGGCAAATATTACTGCAGCATCCTTCGCGGGTGCGCCTGCAGCACATCGTCAGCGGTACGCTGGCGTTAATCAATACGCTACCGGAGGCGAGAAAAGTGAAATGGGTGCTGGATGTCGATCCTATTGAAGGGTAAGGCTTCTCTTGCGAGCCGGATCGAAAAATTCAACAAGCATCACGTTTTTCATGAAAATTCTGTAACTCACTGCCGCGACTATCTGATAAAAATGATGCAGCAGTTAGCGCGCAAGGGAAATGTCAGCGCCATTCAGCGAGGAGAAACCAGGTGAAGCCCAAAAAACAAGTGGTTGCCGCCACCATGAAAGACGTCGCTCTCAAAGCAAACGTTTCCACGGCAACCGTGTCCCGAGCGTTGATGAACCCTGATAAGGTGTCGCAAGCCACCCGCAGCCGGGTCGAACAGGCGGCGCTGGAAGTCGGCTATTTACCGCAGTCGCTCGGGCGAAATATGAAGCGCAACGAATCGCGGACGATCCTCGTGATCGTGCCGGATATCTGCGATCCCTTTTTTAGTGAAGTCATCCGCGGAATTGAAGTCACTGCCGCCGAGCACGGTTATCTGGTGTTAATCGGCGATTGCGCTCACCAGAACCAGAAAGAAAAAACCTTTATCGACCTTATCATCACCAAGCAGATCGACGGCATGGTGCTGCTCAGCTCGCGCCTGCCGTTCGACGCCAGCGTGGAAGAGCAGCGCAATTTGCCGCCGATGGTTATGTCGAACGAATTTGCGCCGGAGCTGGAACTGCCTACCGTCCATATCGATAACCTGACGGCGGCCTTTAACGCGGTGAACTATCTTCATGAGCTGGGACACCAGCGTATCGGCTGTATCGCCGGCCCGGAAGATATGCCGCTGTGCCATTATCGCCTGCAGGGTTATGTGCAGGCGCTGCGCCGCAGCGGTATCACCGTCGATCCGCACTATATCGCTCGCGGCAACTTTACCTTCGAAGCCGGCGCCAATGCGCTGGAGCAGTTGCTGTCACAGCCGATACCGCCCACCGCGGTCTTCTGCCATAGTGATGTGATGGCGCTGGGCGCCTTGTCTCTGGCGAAACGCCGCGGCCTGAAGGTGCCGGACGACCTGTCGATTGTCGGCTTCGATAACATCGCGTTGTCTGAATTTTGCGATCCGCCGTTGACCACCGTTTCACAGCCGCGTTTTGATATCGGCCGTGAAGGAATGCTGCTATTACTTGAGCAAATGCAGGGTCATAACGTGAACAGCGGCTCGCGTCTGCTCGACTGCGAACTGATTGTTCGCGGCAGTACGCAAAAAATCAGACGATAACCATCAGGCTTTCGGGCCTGCACTTCTGGTCAAAGGCCCGCCGCTTAAGTAACATGGCGGGCTGACGAACGAATATAAGACAGCGAAACGATAGTGGCACAACGAGATTATGTACGCCGCAGCCAACCGGCTTCTTCGCGGCGCAAAAAGAGCACGACCCGAAGCTCAAGGAATAAGCAAAGCAGCCTTCCGGCGATTTCACCGGCTATGGTGGCGATCGCGGCGGCTGTGCTGGTGGCCTTTATCGGTGGACTTTATTTCATTACGCACCATAAGAAAGAAGAAGCGGAAGCGATGCAAAATCGCCAGGCCGCCGGTAACGGCTTGCCGCCAAAACCGGAAGAGCGCTGGCGCTATATCAAAGAGCTGGAAAGTCGCCAGCCTGGCGTTCGCGCGCCGACCGAACCGACTGCCGGTGGCGAGGTGATGAAACCGGAACAGCTGACCGACGAGCAGCGCCAGCTGCTCGCCCAGATGCAGGCCGATATGCGCCAGCAGCCAACCCAGCTGACCGAAGTGCCGTGGAACGAACAAACCCCGGCGCAGCGCCAGCAGACGCTGCAGCGTCAGCGTTTAGCACAGCAACAGCAGCAGGCACAGCAGCAGCAGTGGGCGCAAACTCAGCCGCAGACCGTGCAGCAGCAGCCGCGCGTCCAGCAGCCGAAGCCAGTGCAGCAGCAACAGCCAAAGCAGACCGCGTCGAACCAGCAGCCGTACCAGGATCTATTGCAGACGCCGGCGCATACCAATACCACGCAGCCACGTACGCAGGCCGCCGCGCCGGTGACCCGCGTGGAGGAAGCGCCGAAAGCCGCTGCCGCCGAGAAGAAAGACGATCGTAGCTGGATGATCCAGTGCGGCTCCTTTAAAGGCGCCGAGCAGGCCGAAACCGTCCGCGCTCAGCTGGCTTTCGAAGGATTCGCTTCGCACATCACCACTAATAACGGCTGGAACCGCGTAGTCATTGGTCCGCTGAAAGGCAAAGAAAGCGCCAACGAGATGATCACCCGCCTGAAGATGGCCGGACACGCGAACTGCATTCGTCTCGCCGCCAGGGGTTGAAACCCTCAAAATCCCCCCCATCTATAATTGCATTCGGCCCCGCGGACAGCGCGGGGCCCCTGTTCCGCTTTTGCAACCAAGGGGTCTGCTCGTGACTACAATTGTAAGTGTTCGCCGTAACGGCCATGTTGTTATTGCCGGTGATGGCCAGGCCACGCTGGGCAACACCGTGATGAAGGGCAACGTGAAGAAAGTGCGTCGTCTGTACAACGACAAAGTGATTGCCGGTTTCGCTGGCGGCACTGCTGACGCCTTCACGCTGTTCGAACTGTTTGAACGTAAACTGGAAATGCACCAGGGCCATCTGGTGAAGGCCGCCGTTGAGCTGGCCAAAGACTGGCGAACCGATCGGATGTTGCGCAAGCTGGAAGCGCTGCTGGCCGTCGCGGACGAAAACGCGTCGCTTATCATCACCGGTAACGGCGACGTGGTACAGCCAGAAAACGATTTGATTGCTATCGGCTCCGGCGGTCCTTACGCCCAGGCCGCGGCCCGCGCGCTGCTGGAAAACACCGATATGGGCGCGCGCGACATCGCCGAGAAAGCGTTGGATATTGCAGGTGATATCTGCATCTATACCAACCATTTCCACACCATCGAAGAATTACCTTCTAAAGCGTAAGGATCTCCCATGTCTGAAATGACCCCACGCGAAATTGTCAGCGAACTGGACAAACACATTATCGGCCAGGACGCCGCCAAGCGTTCTGTTGCTATTGCCCTGCGTAACCGCTGGCGCCGGATGCAGCTTAATGAAGAGCTGCGTCATGAAGTCACGCCGAAAAACATTCTGATGATCGGCCCAACCGGCGTCGGTAAAACCGAGATTGCCCGTCGTCTGGCGAAACTGGCCAACGCGCCGTTTATTAAAGTTGAAGCGACCAAGTTCACCGAAGTGGGCTATGTTGGTAAAGAAGTGGACTCGATCATCCGCGATCTGACCGATGCGGCGATCAAAATGGTTCGCATGCAGTCCATCGATAAGAACCGTTACCGCGCGGAAGAGCTGGCGGAAGAGCGCGTACTTGACGTGCTGATCCCACCGGCGAAAAACAACTGGGGCCAGGCTGAACAGCCGCAGGAACCCTCTGCTGCGCGCCAGGCGTTCCGCAAGAAACTGCGTGAAGGCCAGCTGGACGATAAAGAGATTGAAATCGATCTCGCTGCGGCGCCGATGGGCGTTGAAATCATGTCCCCTCCGGGCATGGAAGAGATGACCAGCCAACTGCAGTCCATGTTCCAGAACCTCGGTGGCCAGAAGCAGAAACCGCGTAAGCTGAAAATCAAAGACGCGATGAAGCTGCTGATTGAAGAAGAAGCGGCCAAGCTGGTCAACCCGGAAGAGCTGAAGCAGGAAGCCATCGACGCTGTAGAACAGCACGGTATCGTCTTTATCGACGAAATCGACAAAATCTGTAAGCGCGGCGGCAACTCCTCCGGCCCGGACGTGTCTCGTGAAGGCGTACAGCGCGACCTGCTGCCGCTGGTTGAAGGCTGCACCGTCTCCACCAAGCACGGGATGGTTAAGACCGACCACATCCTGTTTATCGCCTCCGGCGCGTTCCAGGTGGCCAGTCCGTCCGATCTGATCCCTGAGCTGCAGGGGCGTCTGCCGATCCGCGTTGAGCTGAAGGCGCTGACCACCCATGACTTCGAGCGCATCCTGACCGAGCCGAACGCCTCCATCACCGTGCAGTACAAAGCGCTGATGGCGACCGAAGGGGTGAGCATCGATTTCACTGAAGACGGTATCAAGCGTATCGCCCAGGCCGCATGGCAGGTAAACGAAACCACCGAGAATATCGGTGCGCGTCGCCTGCACACCGTGCTGGAGCGTCTGGTGGAAGATATTTCCTATGATGCCAGCGAGATGAACGGCCAGACCGTCATTATCGATGCCGAATATGTGAGTAAACACCTGGATGTTCTGGTGGCAGATGAAGATCTGAGCCGTTTTATCCTATAATCCGGTGCAATGCATTTTCATCACTGTTGATGGGGGCTATAGCCCCCATTTTTATTGGCTAAAATAACTATGACTGATATCAGCCGTTCTCAGGCGTGGCTGGAAAGCCTGCGTCCTAAAACGTTACCACTGGCGTTTGCCGCGATTATTGTTGGCACCACCCTTGCCTGGCAGCAGGGCCATTTTGATCCCTGGGTTGCTCTGCTGGCGCTGATCACCGCCGGCTTGCTGCAAATTCTTTCTAATCTGGCCAATGACTACGGCGACGCGGTCAAGGGGAGTGAT
Source organism: Klebsiella sp. A-Nf5 (assembly GCF_002810545.1). NCBI lineage: Bacteria > Pseudomonadati > Pseudomonadota > Gammaproteobacteria > Enterobacterales > Enterobacteriaceae > Klebsiella > Klebsiella sp. A-Nf5. The sequence continues at coordinate 36,334 of NZ_PIOG01000169.1, forward strand.
AAACCGGATCGCATCGGGCCGCTGCGCGGCATGCAGAAAGGGGTGATTACCCCCCAGCAGATGAAGCGCGCCCTCATCGTCACCGTCGCGCTGATCTGTCTGTTTGGTCTGGCGCTGTTGTGCGCTGCATGGCAGAGCGTCGGCGATTTTATCGGCTTCCTTGTGCTGGGTGGCCTGTCCATCGTGGCCGCCATCACCTACACGGTGGGCACCCGCCCGTATGGTTATATTGGCCTGGGTGATATCTCGGTACTCATTTTCTTCGGCTGGTTGAGCGTCCTCGGCAGCTGGTATCTGCAAGCGCACAATGTGGAAGCCGCCATTTTTCTGCCGGCGACGGCCTGCGGTCTGCTGGCGACCGCCGTGCTGAACATCAATAATCTGCGCGATATCGACAGCGACCGGCAGAACGGGAAGAACACCCTCGCCGTGCGCCTGGGGCCGGTCAATGCCCGTCGCTATCATGCTTGCCTGCTGTTCGGCTCCCTGCTGTGCCTGGCGCTGTTTAATCTGCTGGCGCTGCATTCTGTGTGGGGCTGGCTGTTTATTCTCGCCACGCCGCTGCTGGTCAAACAGGCGCGCTACGTCCTGCGCGAACCTGATCCGGTAGCGATGCGGCCGATGCTCGAAAAGACGGTTAAAGGGGCCTTACTGACCAACCTGCTGTTTGTCATCGGAATTATTGCCAGTAAGCTGATGGCTTAACTGACAAATATCAATTAACAATTGATGATTTTGCCAACAATGGGATTCGCGGGATATACTAAAAACTCTCGCAGCAACTGAACGTTAAGCCTATGAAATACGATACTTCCGAGCTTTGTGACATCTACCAGGAAGATGTCAACGTCGTGGAACCGCTGTTCTCTAACTTTGGAGGACGGTCGTCGTTTGGTGGACAAATCATTACGGTAAAATGTTTCGAGGATAACGGGTTGCTCTATGATCTGCTCGAGCAGAATGGCCGTGGTCATATTCTCCTGATCGACGGCGGCGGCTCAGTACGACGCGCGTTAATTGACGCCGACCTGGCGCGTCTCGCCGTACAGAATGAATGGGAAGGGTTAGTGGTCTATGGCGCGGTGCGCCAGGTGGACGACCTTGAGGAACTGGACATCGGCATCCAGGCGCTGGCGGCAATTCCGGTCGGCGCAGCTGGCGAAGGCATCGGCGAAAGCGACGTGCGCGTCAATTTCGGCGGGGTGACCTTCTTCTCCGGCGACCATCTGTATGCCGATAACACCGGGATGATCCTGTCGGAAGACCCGCTGGATATCGAATAAACCCTCTGCCATAAAAAAGGCCTTCTCCATGAGAAGGCCTTTTGTTTATCCGACGCGCAACTTAGTACAGTTTCTTCGCGCAATCCAGCCAGTCGTTCTTGAACGGACGCTTCATGTTCTCGATGGCATCGATAATGTCGTGGTGCACCAGCTTCTCATTCTGAATGCCGACGCAACGACCACCTTGTCCCTGCAGCAGCAGTTCAATCGCATAAGCGCCCATACGGGAAGCCAGGATACGGTCGTAAGGAACCGGGGAACCGCCACGCTGAATGTGGCCAAGAACGGTAGCGCGAGTTTCACGGCCGGTTTCTTTCTCGATGTAGCTTGCCAGCTCGTCAACGTCGCACATGTGCTCGGTAATCGCCACGATAGCGTGTTTTTTCCCTTTCGCGATACCGGCTTTGATTTCAGCGACCAGATCGTCACGGGTGTATTCCACTTCCGGCACCATGATGAACTCACAGCCGCCAGCAATCGCCGCCGCCAGGGTCAGGTCGCCGCAGTAACGGCCCATCACTTCCACCACGGAGATACGCTGGTGTGAAGAAGAGGTGTCGCGCAGACGGTCAATCGCTTCCACCACGGTGCTCAGGGCGGTGAAAAAGCCGATGGTGTAGTCAGTGCCTTTGATATCGTTGTCGATGGTGCCAGGCAGGCCGATGCACGGGAAGCCCATCTCGGTCAGGCGCATTGCGCCCATATAGGACCCGTCACCACCGATAACCACCAGCGCGTCCAGGCCGCGCTTCTTCATGTTTTCGATAGCCACAGCGCGAATGTGTTCTTCGCGGAATTCCGGGAAGCGAGCGGAGCCCAGGAAGGTGCCGCCGCGGTTGATCATGTCGGAAACGCTGTAACGGTCGAGCTGAACCATACGGTCTTCATACAATCCGAGGTAACCGTCATAGATTCCAAAAACTTCCAGACCTTCCGTTAATGCCGCGCGCACAACGCCACGAATTGCTGCGTTCATGCCCGGCGCATCACCGCCACTTGTCAACACACCGATTTTCTTAATCATGACTACCTCTGAACTTAGGAAGCAAAAAATAATTCTGTTGCCTGAAGCGCTCCCTCACCAGGAGTGCACGACGCTAATGACAATAGTATATCAAACGCCTCAAGCTGAATTGATTCAGGTCAGACCAAACGGCGGTAATTTATACAAAAAATGCCGATCTGCCCCACATTTTTACATCGAGTTTACAGACTATAACCTAACGCTCAAAAAAGCCCTGCTGCGCCGCTGGCACTACAGAACTGGGATCCTGATGGATAATGACATCGGAACCCGGGAAACGGCGCAGAATCGCCTGCTCCACCTGGTCTGCAATCACGTGGGCTTGCACCAGCGGGAGGTTATCTTCCATTTCCAAATGAATCTGAATAAAGCGGGTCGGCCCTGACTGCCGCGTTCGTAGATCGTGCGCCCCGCGGATGCCGGGCCATGCGGTCACGATGGTGATAATGTCCTGACGCTCCTCGTCAGGCAAGGCGCGGTCGAGTAGTGACTGAACCGCCTCATAGCCCATCCGCAGCGCGCTATATAAAATATAGATGCCAATTCCTAATGCAAACAACGCATCGGCGCGATGCCAGCCATACCAGGAAAGGCCCAGCGCCACCAGAATGGCGCCGTTCATCATAACATCAGACTGATAATGAAGCATATCTGCCCGCACCGCCTGGCTCTGGGTTTTTCGCACCACCCAGCGCTGGAAGGTCACCAGCGCCAGCGTGCTGAACAAGGCGATCAACGTGACGACGACCCCAACGCCAGCGGCCTGCAGCGGCTCCGGACGCACCAGGTGCTGAATGCCGGTGAGAAACAGAAACAGCGCCGAGCCGGAGATAAACATGCTTTGCGCCAGCGCCGCCAGCGATTCCGCTTTGCCGTGGCCAAAGGTATGCTCTTCATCAGCAGGTTGCAGCGAATAGCGAACCACCAGCAGGTTGGTCAGCGAGGCGGCAATATCCACCAGTGAATCCACCAGCGCAGCCAGAATACTGACTGAACCGGTATACCACCACGCAAAAATTTTGATCAAAAGTAACGCGGAGGCCATGGCCGTCGCGGCGATAGCGGCGCGGCTGACCAACCGGCCATAAGATTGATTCATATAGGCTCCTTCTCCTGCAATGCGCTTAGTATAACCTGAACTTGTGACGCTCACGGGATACGCGAAGAAGTTGATTTGCCGAAAAAAGGGCAAAAAAAACCCCCACATCATGTGGGGGAAGACAGGGATGGTGTCTATGGCAAGGAAAACAGGGTTTGTTACTGGGGTTGCAGGGTGTTGCTACTACTCGAAAGCATCATGGCTGAGCCTTTCTGCATCCTTGCAACCTCACGCAACTGATCCATACGTTGCTGGTGCTTAGCATTTAAAACCGCTTGCTGCTCTGGCGTAAGCAGGTGGTACATCTGGTTGCGGACCTTAGCCATTTCGACCTGGCGAGCAACCTGTTCCTGCGCCATCTTTTCTGCCTGAGCGCGCACAGCGTTTTCATCAAAATTTTCTGCGGTGACAAGGCGATGCATTGTCTCCATTTCGCTAACATTAACGGGGAGCCTATCATGGCGTGCCCGTTGCATAAGATCCCGTAACTGCTGACGTTGCTGCTCGGTTAAACTTATGCCGTCAAACATATGGCTCTGGCTACCGCGCTGTCCCCCTTCGTCTCCGGGGAGCCAGTTAACGCTGGTAACGACTTCAGCGGCCTGGCTATATGCACTTAGCGCCAGCGTTGAGGCCATGACGGCAGCGATAACATTGCGCATCACATACTCCCAAAACGTTTGTGTCGCGATTCAACGAGAGACAGTCTACGATTCAGGCTGCAAACATGCGTCAGGGGGTGTAAAACAACGTAAAGTCATGGATTAGCGGGCCTTGATGACGTAATTTCTGCCTCGGAGGTATTTAAAAGATGAATAAAATCCTGTTAGTTGATGATGACCGGGAGCTCACCTCCCTGTTAAAAGAGCTGCTCGATATGGAAGGTTTTAACGTGCTGGTGGCCCATGATGGGGAACAGGCGCTGGCCCTTCTGGACGACAGCGTTGATTTATTGCTGCTCGACGTGATGATGCCGAAGAAAAACGGTATCGATACGCTGAAAGAGCTGCGTCAGACACACCAGACCCCGGTTATCATGCTAACAGCGCGCGGGAGCGAGCTGGATCGCGTTCTCGGCCTTGAGCTGGGCGCGGATGACTATTTGCCTAAGCCGTTCAACGATCGTGAACTGGTGGCCCGTATACGCGCGATTCTGCGCCGTTCCCACTGGAGCGAGCAGCAGCAGACGACCGAAGCCGGATCGCCAACGCTGGAAGTGGATGCCTTAAGCCTGAATCCGGGCCGCCAGGAAGCCAATTTCGATGGTCAGACACTGGAGCTCACCGGTACCGAGTTCACCCTGCTCTATCTGTTAGCGCAGCATCTCGGCCAGGTAGTGTCGCGTGAACATTTAAGCCAGGAAGTGTTAGGCAAGCGCCTGACGCCGTTCGACCGCGCCATCGATATGCATATTTCCAACCTGCGGCGTAAGCTGCCGGAGCGAAAAGATGGTCATCCATGGTTTAAAACGCTGCGTGGTCGCGGGTATCTGATGGTTTCCGCTTCATGATAGGAAGTTTGACTGCACGCATCTTCGCCATCTTCTGGCTCACGCTGGCGCTGGTGTTGATGCTGGTGCTGATGTTGCCCAAACTGGACTCCCGGCAGATGACCGAGCTGCTGGAAAGCGAGCAGCGTCAGGGCATTATGATCGAACAGCACGTCGAGGCCGAGCTGGCGACCGACCCGCCAAACGACCTGATGTGGTGGCGTCGTCTGTTTCGCGCCATCGATAAATGGGCGCCTCCGGGACAACGCCTGCTGCTGGTGACCAGCGAAGGCCGCGTGATCGGCGCAGAACGCAACGAGATGCAGATCATTCGTAACTTTATCGGCCAGGCCGATAATGCCGATCATCCGCAGAAAAAACGCTATGGCCGCCTGGAAATGGTGGGGCCGTTTTCCGTCAGGGACGGGGAGGATAACTATCAGCTCTATCTCATTCGTCCCGCCAGCACCTCACAATCTGACTTTATCAACCTGCTGTTTGACCGCCCCCTGCTGCTACTGATCGTCACGATGCTGGTCAGCGCTCCGCTGCTGCTGTGGCTGGCGTGGAGCCTGGCGAAACCGGCGCGTAAGCTGAAAAACGCCGCCGACGAAGTCGCCCAGGGCAACCTGCGCCAGCATCCGGAACTGGAAGCCGGGCCGCAGGAGTTCTTAGCCGCTGGCGCCAGCTTTAACCAGATGGTCACCGCGCTGGAGCGGATGATGACCAGCCAACAGCGGTTGCTGTCTGATATCTCGCACGAGCTGCGCACGCCGCTCACGCGCCTGCAGCTGGGTACCGCCCTGCTGCGTCGTCGCAGCGGTGAGAGCAAGGAGCTGGAGCGTATCGAAACCGAGGCGCACCGGCTGGACAGCATGATCAACGACCTGCTGGTGATGTCGCGCAATCAGGCAAAAAATGCCCTGGTCAGCGAGACGGTGAAAGCCAATCAGCTGTGGGGCGAAGTGCTGGACAACGCGGCGTTTGAAGCCGAGCAGATGGGTAAATCTTTCACCGTTGAGTATCCGCCGGGCCCGTGGCCGCTGTACGGTAACCCCAATGCGCTGGAAAGCGCGCTGGAGAATATCGTCCGCAACGCTCTGCGCTACTCGCACACGAAGATTTCCGTCAGCTTCTCGGTGGATAAAGACGGGATTACGGTTAACGTCGACGACGACGGCCCGGGAGTCAGCCCGGAAGATCGCGAACAGATTTTCCGGCCATTCTACCGGACCGACGAGGCGCGCGACCGCGAGTCCGGCGGCACCGGCCTGGGTCTGGCGATTGTCGAAACCGCTATTCAGCAGCACCGCGGCTGGGTGAAGGCCGACGACAGCCCGCTGGGTGGTTTGCGCTTAACCCTTTGGCTACCGCTGTATAAGCGCACCTGATGCTATCCCGGCTTGCGCTGCGCTAAGCCGGGAGCATCCCCGGAAATACTCAATAGGGGGGATTAGTTCCCCCACAATCTCCGCGAACTATCCTCGATCTTGCCGCTTAAACGCCGCTTCTGCATGGTTCGGCTCCAGCTCACCGACAGGCCCGCAGCCGACAATAAGCGGTGGTACTGATCATCATCAAACGGCATATGCCAGGCAATCGCCCCGGCCTCATGAACACTGACATCACTCAGCCGGGAAACCAGCTCGAGCGGCGCATCGCTGGAGACTTGCCCCCCGGCAATCACCCGGTACAACCAGCCGGTCTTCCCGCTGTTTTGCACCAGCTGCGCCATATCGCCGATCGCAAAATGAAAATTGAGCTTGAAGCACGGCGATCGCGGCTGGGTGACCTGGATCAGAGCCTCGCCCCAGCGAAAGATATCGCCGATATAAACATTTTGCTCGGTGAGCCCGGTGGTGGAGAGGTTTTCGCCGAACGCCGGCGCGCAGAAGCGCTCGGCCTGCTGAGGAAATTCACGGATCCAGTCGGCATAGTGTTCGCGCGGATAGTGGCACAGCGCGCGGTCCGGCCCGCCGTGAATTTTCTTCTCCGCCTGCTCGTCCCCATCGAGGCCGAGATCGCCGAGCTGCAATTCGCCATCAACCTGGATTTTGCCAATCGCGCTTGGGCGACTGCCCGCGTAGTCCCTGATTTTGCCGACAAAGACATTCACCGGATAATGCATGGCTGCTCTCCTTGCTACAGATATAAAAAAAGCGAGTCATCAGACTCGCTTCTCTCTTAGCGCAATGCAACCTTATTTTTTAGCGGCAAAACGCGCTGCAGCTTCGTCCCAGTTCACTACGTCCCAGAAGGCTTTGATGTAGTCCGGGCGACGGTTCTGGAATTTCAGGTAGTAAGCGTGTTCCCACACGTCCAGACCCAGGATCGGGAAGCCGGAAGCGCCGGAAATGGCTTCGCCCATCAGCGGGGAATCCTGGTTGGCGGTGGAGACAACGGCCAGTTTGTCACCTTTCAGTACCAGCCACGCCCAGCCGGAGCCGAAACGGGTCGCAGCGGCTTTTTCGAATTCCGCTTTGAAATTGTCTACAGAGCCGAAATCGCGCTCGATAGCCGCTTTCAGGTCGCCCTGCAGGGTGGTGCCGGTTTTCAGGCCTTTCCAGAACAGGCTGTGGTTAGCGTGGCCGCCCGCGTTGTTACGCAGTACGGTTTTTTTGTCAGCCGGCAGTTGATCCAGCTTGGTGATCAGCTCTTCAGCGGACAGGTTAGCGAACTCCGGCAGGCTTTCCAGCGCGGCGTTCGCATTGTTCACGTAGGTCTGATGGTGTTTAGTGTGATGGATCTCCATCGTCTGCTTGTCGAAGTGCGGTTCCAGAGCATCGTAAGCGTACGGCAGGGATGGCAGGGTATAGCTCATAATCATCTCCATTATTGTCGAGCGGCTCAAGTGTTAACGCCGCGTAAGCAGTTTGTCCATTATAGTTAATTAAATGGTATTGAAAATGCTTATCAATGCCGTATTTTTCATATGGATATAACCAGAAGAAATACCCGCCATTTTGTGATGTAGAACAACTAATTAAGCCCATGGTTGCCAGGGTTCGCCATCCTGTGGCAACGGCTTGAAGGCGGCCAAAGCGGCTAATTTTTACACTCATCACATCGGAAGCCGCCGTCTCCGATAAAAAAGATGAGGATAAAATCAATGAACCACGCGATTACGATGGGTATTTTTTGGCATTTGATAGGGGCCGCCAGTGCCGCCTGTTTCTATGCCCCGTTCAAAAAAGTAAAACACTGGTCGTGGGAAACCATGTGGTCGGTTGGGGGGATCGTCTCCTGGCTGATCCTGCCCTGGGCCATCAGCGCCACGCTGTTACCCGATTTCTGGGCCTACTACCGCTCTTTTAGCGCCTCCACGCTGCTGCCGGTCTTCCTGTTCGGCGCCATGTGGGGTATCGGTAATATCAATTATGGCCTGACCATGCGCTATCTCGGCATGTCGATGGGAATAGGCATCGCCATTGGCATCACGCTGATTGTCGGCACGCTGATGACGCCGATTATTAATGGTCAGTTTTCGGTGCTGATGCACACCCAGGGCGGTCAAATGACGCTGCTTGGCGTGCTGGTGGCGGTGGTTGGCGTCGGCATCGTCACCCGCGCGGGCCAGCTGAAAGAGCGCAAAATGGGCATCAAAGCCGAAGAGTTCAATCTGAAGAAAGGGCTTCTGCTGGCGGTGATGTGCGGCATCTTCTCCGCAGGGATGTCGTTCGCGATGAACGCCGCCAAACCGATGCATGACGCTGCCGCGGCGCTCGGCGTCGACCCGCTGTACGCAGCGCTGCCAAGCTACGTAGTCATTATGGGCGGCGGGGCGCTGGTCAATCTCGGCTTCTGCTTTATTCGTCTGGCGAAAGTGAAGAGTCTGTCAGTCAAAGCCGATTTTTCGCTGGCCAAACCGCTCATCATCAGCAACCTGTTGCTCTCCGCCCTCGGCGGCCTGATGTGGTATCTCCAGTTCTTCTTCTATGCCTGGGGCCATGCCAGCATTCCGGCGCAGTATGACTATATGAGCTGGATGCTGCACATGAGTTTCTACGTGCTGTGTGGCGGTCTGGTGGGTCTGGTGCTGAAGGAGTGGAACAACGCCGGCCGTCGTCCGGTGAGCGTCCTGAGCCTCGGCTGCGTGGTGATTATCATCGCCGCCAATATCGTCGGTCTGGGGATGGCCAGTTAACCACCGGCTCATCAGCCAGACAACGACGGTTTTCAGGCGGCGGCGCGACTGCGCTGCCGCCATTGCCCCGGCGACATACCGATTTCCCGGCTAAAAACCACCGAAAAGTAGTTACTGTCCTCAAAGCCGCACTGCATGGCGATATCGCCGATTAAGCGCTCGGTATGCTGCAGCAGGTACTGCGCATGGCAGATCCGCAGCTGGCGTAAATAGTGATTGATGGTCATCCCGGTTTGCTGGCGAAACTGCTGGCGTAGCGCCCGCTCGCTGCCGCCCTCCTGCTCGCAGAAACGCTCCAGAACAAAGGGGCGGCTGAGGCTGGCCGCCAGCGCGGCCAGCAGTTTGTCCAGCAGCGCTTCGCGCTGCGTCGCCGCGGGATCATCCGTCGCGTAGCGATGGCGCTGCAACGTCAGCGCCAGCTGGGCAAACAGCAGTTCGGCCATCGCATTTCCCTGCGCGTCGCGCCGGGCGCACTCATGCTCAAGCTGGCTAATCACCTGGCGCGCCTGCGCCATACCTGTGCTACCCATGCGCCAGTGGGGCTTCCACGGCGTGCCAAAGAGGCCAGGGATCGCTCCCGCCCAGTCAAAATTAAGTTGCAGCCGCTCCGGGCAATAGATGATGTTCTGCAGGACTAAATCATTGACCGAAGCATAGGAGTGTTTATCTTCGGCGCGAATATAGAACAAATCGCCGCGGGTAATGCGCCAGGGACGATCGTTAAGGACGTGCAGCCCGTTGCCCCGCCACACCAGCACCAGCTCGCAGAACTCATGGGTATGTTCGGCAAAAACGTTTTGCGGGTAGCGGTCGGCCACTGCCACTGCCTGTGTGGCGGAAGGGAAAAACTCCTCTTTACGTAGAATCAGACCGGCCACGGCTCACACTCCAAACGCGGATAACGGCGCATTATTCGCGTTTTTAACCCGCAATACGTTGACTCTTCTCGCGTTACTGAAGAATGGCGTCGCGGCCCTGGCGGATATCGCGCGGCGACCAGTCAAATTCGCGGCGAAAAAGCGTCGAAAAGTGGTTACTGTCGCCGAAGCCGCAGCGAAAAGCGATATCAGTCACGCTTTCATCGCTGTGGCGCAGCAGGTGCCGGGCCTTCATCAGGCGCACCCGATTAAGATAGCGCTGCGGCGTCAGGCCGGTCTGCTGCTTCAGCTGGCGGTGCAGGGTACGCAGCGACAGCGAAAACTGCGCCGCCACCTCCTCCCAACAGATCTCCTGGGCAAAATGGTCTTCCAGCCAGGCCAGCAGCTGATTCAGCCGCGCATCATTGTTAGTGGCCTCTTCCGCAAGACTGCTTTTACGCAACAGCACCAGCAGCTGCATAAACAGGATCTCACGGCTGGCGACGGCATGGGTATCCGTTTCGCTCCCCATGGCCTCCATCTGCGCCACGATATGCCGAACCTGCTGCAGGACCGTCTGGTTCACCCGCCAGTGCGACGGGTAGTTCCCCTCCTGCTCCTGGGGCAGCAGCTGGTTGACCCCGGCGAGAAAACGAAACGCATCCGGCGCGCGATAGAGCACATTGGTCAGATACAGATTGTCCGTATGCTCGTAAAGATGCCGGTCATGATCGCGGATAAAGCAGACTGAGCCGCCACCGATGGTATAGGGCTGGCCATTGAAGACGTGAATACCCGTGCCCTGCTCCACGATGACAATTTCATGGAAATCATGGTGATGTTCCGGAAAGGCCGACTGAGGGAGGCGGGGTTCAATAGCCACCGTCGAGATCCCGGCCTTAAAGAAATCCGTACTGTGCAATATGGTCATGATGCCACCCTCGTAATGAGAAAAATTATCAGTCACCGGCTGATAGTAATGAAGGGTTGGCTATCCGGCCTTCAATTTTTGACCGCGAAATTCGTAAATCCTGCTGCTTTTTCAAGAATCAGCCGGAAAGATACGGAACTGCGGACGCCATCACATCCCCCTCGCCACCCCCTAAAACCGCAAATTGTGATTTCCCTCACGGTCACCTTTGCTTTCTTGCCAGCGGCCAGTTTTGGCTGTCCGTAGTGAGAAGGTGTCAGTAAGCGGCCTTTTTTAGACTGCGGACAATGATTTTAAGAAGGGTCTTTCCATGAGTATTCGTCATTGTGTCGCCGTCGATTTAGGCGCCTCCAGCGGGCGGGTGATGCTCGCCAGCTATCAGTCCGGGCCACGCGCCCTGACGCTGCGGGAAATTCATCGCTTCACCAACAGCCTGCAGAAGGTGGATGGCTTCGACTGCTGGGATGTGGATAGCCTGGAGGGCGAGATCCGTCGCGGGCTGGAGAAAGTGTGTGAGCAGGACATCCTGATCGACAGTATCGGCATCGATACCTGGGGGGTGGATTATGTCCTGCTGGATAAGCAGGGCCAGCGCGTCGGACTGCCGATCTCCTATCGTGACGACCGCACCCAGGGCCTGCTACGTCACGCTGAAGAACAGCTGGGCCGGGCGGAGATCTATCGCCGCAGCGGCATTCAATTTCTGCCGTTTAACACCCTTTACCAGCTGCGCGCCCTGGTGGAGCAGCAGCCGGAGCTGGTCAGTCAGGCCGCGCATGCCCTGCTGATCCCCGACTATTTCAGCTTCCGCCTGACCGGCAATCTGAACTGGGAATATACCAACGCCACGACCACCCAGCTGGTTAACATCAATAGCGATAGTTGGGATGAGACGCTGCTGAACTGGACCGGCGCGCCGTTGGCGTGGTTCGGAAAGCCGACCCACCCCGGCAATGTGATTGGTCACTGGATCTGCCCGCAGGGCAACCGTATTCCGGTGGTCGCGGTCGCCAGCCACGACACCGCCAGCGCGGTGATCGCCTCCCCGCTGGCTGACCGCCATGCCGCCTATCTCTCCTCCGGCACCTGGTCGCTGATGGGGTTTGAAAGCCTGACCCCATACACCTGCGACGCGGCGCTGCAGGCCAATATCACCAACGAAGGCGGAGCCGAAGGCCGCTACCGGGTGCTGAAAAATATCATGGGCCTGTGGCTGCTGCAGCGGGTGCTGAAAGAACAACACGTCAGCGACCTGCAGGGGCTGATCGCCCGCACCGCCGCGCTACCGGCGTGCCGCTTCATGATTGACTGCAACGATGATCGCTTTATCAATCCGGCCAGTATGAGCGCCGAGATCCAGGCCGCCTGTCGCGACGCCGGGCAGCCGGTTCCTGAAAGCGATGCCGAGCTGGCGCGCTGTATTTTCGACAGCCTGGCGCTGCTCTACGCCCGGGTTCTTAACGAGCTGGCGGCGCTGCGCGGCCAGCCCTTCAGCCAGCTGCATATCGTCGGCGGCGGCTGCCAGAACGCGCTGCTCAACCAGCTATGCGCTGACGCCTGCGGGATCGCCGTCGTGGCCGGCCCGGTGGAGGCCTCCACCCTCGGCAATATCGGCATCCAGTTAATGACCCTCGACGAGCTGGCCAATGTCGATGAGTTTCGTCAAGTGGTGCGCGACAACGCGGCGCTCACCGCTTTTACCCCCAATCCTGATAGTGAAATTGCCCGTTTCGTGGCGCAGTTTCAGCCACAACAGATCAAGGAGCTTTGCGCATGACCACTCAACTTGAACAAGCCTGGGAAATTGCTAAGCAGCGCTACGCCGCCGTCGGCGTGGATGTCGAGGAGGCCCTGCGCCAGCTGGACCGTCTGCCCGTCTCCATGCACTGCTGGCAGGGTGACGACGTCGCCGGTTTCGAAAACCCGGCGGGAAGCCTGACCGGCGGCATCCAGGCGACCGGCAACTACCCGGGCAAAGCGCGCAATGCGGAAGAGCTACGCGCCGACCTTGAGCAGGCGCTGAGCCTGATCCCGGGACCAAAGCGTCTCAACCTGCATGCTATTTACCTGGAATCCGACGCGCCGGTAGCGCGCAATGAGATTAAGCCGGAGCACTTTAAAAACTGGGTTACGTGGGCGAAAGCCAACAAACTGGGTCTGGATTTCAACCCCTCCTGCTTCTCGCATCCGCTGAGCGCCGACGGCTTTACCCTGTCGCATGCCAACGATGAGATCCGCCAGTTCTGGATCGACCACTGCAAAGCCAGCCGTCGCGTATCCGCTTATTTTGGCGAACAGCTGGGTACCCCCTCGGTAATGAATATCTGGGTGCCGGACGGCATGAAAGATATTACCGTTGACCGCTTCGCACCGCGCCAGCGGTTGCTGAATGCCCTTGATGAGGTGATCAGCGAGAAATTCGATCCGGCGCATCACATCGACGCCGTGGAGAGCAAGCTGTTCGGCATCGGCGCCGAAAGCTACACCGTCGGCTCCAACGAGTTCTATATGGGCTACGCCACCAGTCGCCAGACCGCGCTGTGCCTGGATGCCGGCCACTTCCACCCGACGGAAGTGATCTCCGACAAAATCTCTGCCGCCATGCTCTACATCCCGCGCCTGCTGCTGCACGTCAGCCGCCCGGTGCGCTGGGACAGCGACCACGTGGTGCTGCTGGATGATGAGACCCAGGCCATCGCCAGCGAAATCATTCGCCATAACCTGTTTGACCGCGTGCACATCGGGCTCGACTTCTTCGATGCCTCCATCAACCGCATCGCGGCCTGGGTGATTGGTACCCGCAATATGAAAAAAGCGCTGCTGCGCGCCCTGCTGGAACCGACCGCTCAGCTTCGTCAGCTGGAGAACGACGGCGATTACACCGCCCGCCTGGCGCTGCTCGAAGAGCAAAAATCGCTGCCATGGCAGGCCATCTGGGAGATGTACTGTCAGCGTCATGACACGCCGGCGGGCAGTCAGTGGCTGGACAACGTGCGGGCTTATGAGAATGCGGTTCTGAGCCAGCGCGGGTAATGCACGGGCTTCCCCGGGTCGCGGCTGACGCCTTACCCGGGCTACGAACCGGTAGCCCGGATAAGCCGCTTACGGCGCAATCCGGGGGCACGCACATATTTAGGGTGAGGGGTCAACCCCGCACCGAATCAACAGGAAAGACAAGACTATGCAGACCATTATCGACGCCTGGTTCGTCCAGGGCATGATCAAAGCCACCTCCGACGCCTGGCTGAAAGGCTGGGACGAACGCAACGGCGGCAACCTGACGCTGCGTCTGGATGAAGCGGATATCGAACCTTATGCGGCGGATTTCCACGCCAAACCGCGTTACATCGCCCTCAGCCAGCCGATGCCAATCCTGGCCAACCAGCCATTTATCGTCACCGGCTCCGGCAAATTCTTCCGTAACGTCCAGCTCGACCCGGCAGCTAACCTCGGCGTGGTAAAGGTCGACAGCGATGGCGCGGGATACCATATCCTGTGGGGCCTCACCGAGGATGCCGTACCGACCTCCGAGCTGCCGGCACACTTCCTGTCGCACAGCGAGCGCATCAAACTGACCGGCGGCAAAGACCGGGTGATCATGCACTGCCATGCCACCAACCTGATCGCCCTGACCTATGTTCTGGAGAACCACAGCGATCTGTTCACCCGCAAGCTGTGGGAAGGTAGCACCGAATGTCTGGTGGTCTTCCCGGACGGCGTCGGCATTCTGCCGTGGATGGTGCCGGGCACCGATGAAATCGGCCAGGCGACCGCCGAAACCATGCAAAAGCACTCGCTGGTGCTGTGGCCGTTCCACGGCGTCTTCGGCAGCGGCCCCACGCTGGATGAGACCTTCGGCCTGATCGACACCGCCGAGAAGTCCGCCGAAGTGCTGGTGAAAGTCTTGTCGATGGGCGGGATGAAGCAGACCATCACCCGCGAAGAGCTTATCGCCCTTGGCAAACGCTTCAATGTGCAGCCGCTGCAGTCCGCTTTAGATCTTTATCCATAACAACATCGCGCCCCGCTCACCGAGACGGGGCGAAACATCACCTGCAAACCCTACAAAACTAACTCATGTGGAGTAAAAGCAATGAAAACAAAGACAAGCTTGATCCTCACCGTTGCCGCCCTGGCGTTGTCCGGTTCCGCCTTAGCAGAAGTTAAAATCGCCCTTGTGGCGAAATCGCTGGGAAATGGCTTCTTCGAAGCCGCCAACGTTGGCGCCCAACAGGCAGCCAAAGAGTTAGGTGATGTCAAAGTGATCTACACCGGCCCGACCACTACCACCGCCGAAGCGCAGATCGACGTGCTGAACGGGTTGATCGCCCAGGGGGTGGATGCGATCGCCATTTCCGCCAACGATCCGGACGCCGTGGTACCGGTGCTGAAAAAAGCGATGCAGCGCGGCATCAAGGTGGTCTCGTGGGACTCCGGCGTGGCGCCGGCAGGCCGCCAGATCCATCTTAACCCCTCGAATAACGCCTTAATTGGCGAAACCAACGTCAAGCTCGCCGCCGATGCGCTGAAGGCGCTGAACGTTGAGAAAGGCGAAGTGGCCGTGTTAAGCGCCACCCCAACCTCCACTAACCAGAACATCTGGATTGAGGAGATGAAAAAGGTGCTGCCGCAGTATCCGTCCGTGCAGCTGGTCACTGTCGCCTACGGTGACGATCTGTCGGATAAAAGCTACCGCGAAGCGGTGGGCCTGCTGAAATCATATCCGGACCTGAAAGTCATTGTTTCGCCGTCATCGGTGGGCATTGTTGCCGCCGCGCAGGCGGTGAAGGATCAGGGCAAAATCGGCAAAGTCTATGTCACCGGGCTGGGGCTGCCGTCGGAAATGGCCGGCGCCATCAAGTCCGGCGCCAGCAAAAGCTTCGCCATCTGGAACCCGATTGACCTGGGCTACGCCGCCACCTATCTGGCCGACGATTTAGTCAAAGGCACGGCGACCAAAACCGAAGCCAGTATGGGCAAGCTGGGCAAAGTGAAGCTGGATGCTGAGGGGAATGGCGCGATGGCAGAGCCGTTTGTCTACGATGCGAGCAACATCGATAAGTTCTCGAAAATTTTCTAACCCTTATTCCCTCACCCCGGCCCTCTCCCGGAGGGAGAGGGGGAAAGGCTGGTCCTCTGCACGAGGCCGCCAGCGGACACCGGACCGTTCCCTCGCCCCTCTGGGGAGAGGGTTAGGGTGAGGGGAATTTTACGGAGAACTATCATGTCAGCATCAACGCCACTGCTGTCGCTGAAGGGGATCACCAAGATTTTTCCCGGTGTGCGCGCCCTTGAGAACGTGCAGCTTGATCTCTGGCCCGGCAAAGTGACCGCCTTAATCGGCGAAAACGGCGCGGGGAAATCCACGCTGGTCAAAGTGATGACCGGTATTTATCAGCCCGAAGAGGGCGAGATCCTCTATAAAGCGATCCCCATTCATCTGCCAACGCCGGAGTCGGCGCATAAGGTAGGGATCACCGCCATTCACCAGGAAACCGTGCTGTTTGACGAACTCTCAGTCAGTGAAAATATTTTCGTCGGCCAGTATCTGTATAAGGGACTGTTAAAAACGCTCGACTGGCCGGCGATGCACCGCAGAGCCAGCGAGATCCTCGCCCGGCTGGAAGTCCAGATCGACCCGCGGGCCACGCTGAAAACGCTCAGCATCGCCCAGCGTCACATGGTGGCGATTGCCCGGGCGCTGGCTTTCGACGCCCAGGTGGTGATCCTCGATGAGCCGACCGCCGCCCTCTCCCAGCATGAAATCCTGGAGTTTTATCACATCGTCGAGCGTCTGAAGCAGGACGGCAAAGCGATCCTGTTTATCTCGCATAAGTTCGATGAAATTTTCGAGCTGGCCGATTATTACACCATCCTGCGCGATGGGGTGTACGTCAGCTCCGGGGCGATAAGCGACATCACCGAAGAGCGGATGGTGTCGATGATGGTGGGCCGGGCGATCACCCAAACCTACCCGAAAGTCGACTGCACACCCGGGAAAACGGTGCTGGAGGTGACTGATCTCTGTCATCCTACCGAGTTTGCTCATATCAGCTTCCGCCTGCGCAAGGGAGAGATTCTCGGCTTTTACGGCCTGGTGGGCGCCGGACGCACCGAGCTGATGCAGGCGCTCTCCGGTGTCTCGCGTCCCTCCTCCGGCGAGATCCGCCTGAACGGCAGCCCCATACGCTTTCGCCAGCCCGCCGACGCCATCCGCGCAGGCATCGTCTGCGTGCCGGAAGAGCGGCAGAAACAGGGGGCGCTCATCGCCCTGCCCATCGCCCAGAACATCAGTCTGCCGCAGCTCAGCAAGCTCAATCCTAACGGCGTCCTGAACGACGCCCGGGAATGGCGGCTGGCGGACGAGTATGCCTCGCGCCTGCAGGTTAAAGCCTTCAGCTGGCGGCAGCCGGTGGAGACCCTCTCCGGCGGCAACCAGCAGAAAGTGGTGATCGGCAAATGGCTGGCGACCCAGCCCGAGGTGATCATCCTCGATGAGCCGACCAAAGGCATCGATATCGGCTCAAAAGCCGCCGTGCATCAGTTTATGTCCGAGCTGGTCAGCCAGGGACTGGCGGTGATTATGGTGTCGTCAGAGCTGCCGGAAGTGATGGGCATGGCCGACCGGATTATCGTGATGCACGAAGGGCTGATGGTCGCCGAATACCAGGCCGGTGAAGCGACAGCGGAAACCATCGTTAGCGCCGCCAGCGGCATCGGCCAGGAGGCGGCATGATGGGACACGCATGGCTTAAACATCGCGAAGCGCTGCTGGCGGTGGTCATCATTTTGATGATCGGCGCCATCGGCAGCCGGGCGCCCTCGTTCATTTCACCGGGCAATCTGGTGGAGATGTTTAACGATACCGCCATCCTTATCATCCTCGCCCTCGGCCAGATGATGGTGTTGCTCACCAAAGGCATCGATCTGTCGATGGCCGCCAACCTGGCGCTGACCGGGATGATCGTCGCCCTGCTTAACGCCCACTATCCGGGTATTCCGGTGGTCGCGCTGCTGGCGCTGGCAACTCTGCTGGGCCTGCTGATGGGGATGATTAACGGCCTGCTGGTCTGGCGCCTCGGCATTCCAGCCATCGTGGTGACCCTGGGCACCATGAGCATTTATCGCGGCATTATCTTCCTGCTGACTGACGGCGGCTGGGTTAACTCACATCAGATGAGCGCTGATTTTCTCAGTCTGCCGCGCAGCACGCTCCTGGGGCTGCCGCTGCTGAGCTGGTGCGCCATCGCCGCGCTGCTGCTGGTGGGTTATTTCCTGCGCTACAGCCGCACCGGCCGGGCCTTATACACCGCAGGCGGCAACGCGACGGCGGCGTACTACACCGGCATTAACGCCGGAAAAATGCAGTTCGTCAGCTTCTGCCTCTCCGGCGCGCTGGCCGGCTTCTGCGGCTATCTGTGGATCTCGCGCTTCGCTGTCGCCTATGTCGACGTGGCGAACGGCTTTGAGCTGCAGGTGGTAGCGGCCTGCGTGATCGGCGGTATCAGCACCATGGGCGGAAGCGGACGGGTGCTGGGCTGCCTGTGCGGCGCGCTGTTCCTCGGGGTCATCAATAACGCCCTGCCGGTGATCGGCATCTCGCCCTTCTGGCAAATGGCGATTTCCGGGGCGGTGATCGTCATGGCGGTGCTGCTCAACGAGCGCGGCAATCGCAGTCACGGGCGGTTAATCCTGCGCAACGCGGCGTTAGCCCGGCAGAAACAGGCGGTGAAATCATGAGCAAGATGATGGTATCTGAAGAGATGAAAAACACTCCGGTCGCGCCGTCGCCGCTGCGCCGCCTGCTGTGCTGGGAAGGGTTTTTACTGGCGGTCACCCTGGCGGTATTTATCGGCAATGCGATGGCTTCCCCGTACTTCCTCAATATCTGGAACCTGTCGGACGCGACCTTTACCTTTACCGAGAAGGCGATCGTCGTCCTGCCGATGGCGATGCTGATTATCGCCCGGGAAATCGATCTGTCGGTGGCCTCGACGATGGCGCTCAGCTCAACGGTGATGGGCTTCTGCGCGGCAGCGGGGGTGGACACGCCGCTGCTAGTGATCATCGGCCTGGGCGTAGGTCTGCTGTGCGGCCTGTTCAACGGCTTGCTGGTGACTCGCTTTAACCTGTCGTCCATTGTGATCACCATCGGCACCATGAGCCTGTATCGCGGCATCACCTATATCCTGCTGGGCGATCAGGCGCTCAATCACTATCCGGAGAGCTTCGCCTGGTTCGGCCAGGGCTACGTGTGGGGGGCGCTCTCTTTTGAGTTTGCGCTGTTTATCCTCCTCGCCGCCGCCTTCACCTTCCTGCTGCATAAAACCAACTTTGGCCGCCGGACCTACGCCATCGGCAATAACCCGACTGGCGCCTGGTTCTCCGGGATCAATGTTAAGCGTCATAACCTGGTGCTGTTCGCGCTGGTCGGGCTGATGGCCGGGCTGGCGGCGGTCCTGCTGACCTCACGGCTCGGTAGTACCCGCCCTACCCTGGCGATGGGCTGGGAGCTGGCGGTTGTCACCATGGCGGTGCTCGGCGGCGTCAATATTCTCGGCGGCTCCGGCAGCATGCCCGGGGTGATCATTGCCGCCTTTCTGATGGGGCTGGTGACCTTCGGCCTGAGCCTGCTGAACGTCCCCGGTATCGTGATGTCGGTAATTATCGGCGCCATGCTGATCGTGGTGATCTCCCTGCCGATTATTACCCGGCGGATGATGCAGCGAAGACGAATTTAATTTCCCCTTCCCCCTAATCTGACCGGTACGTGTAGCCCGGGTAAGGCGCCAGCCACGACCCGGGGGCGGGTGAAGGGAAACGGATTACCCAAATCAACATTAAGGAGAATTATCATGAGTTTTATGTTGGCATTACCAAAAATCAGCCTCCACGGCGCAGGCGCTATCGGCGATATGGTCAAGCTGGTGGCCGGTAAACAGTGGGGCAAGGCGCTGATCGTTACCGACGGCCAGCTGGTGAAGCTGGGCCTGCTGGACAGCCTGTTTTCCGCGCTGGATGAACAGCAGATGGCTTACCAGCTGTTTGACGACGTGTTTCCCAACCCCACCGAAGCGCTGGTGCAGCAAGGCTACGCGGCGTACCAGGCGGCACACTGCGATTACCTGATCGCCTTCGGCGGCGGCAGCCCGATTGATACCGCCAAGGCGATAAAAATCCTCACCGCCAACCCTGGCCCCTCCACAGCCTACTCCGGCGTCGGCAAAGTGAAAAACGCTGGCGTGCCGCTGGTGGCCATCAACACCACCGCCGGCACGGCGGCGGAGATGACCAGCAACGCAGTGATTATCGATAGCGAGCGGCAGGTAAAAGAGGTGATTATCGACCCGAACCTGATCCCGGATATCGCCGTCGACGACGCCAGCGTGATGCTCGACATCCCGCCAGCCGTTACCGCCGCCACCGGCATGGACGCCCTGACCCACGCCATCGAGGCCTTTGTCTCCGTTGGCGCCCATCCGCTGACCGACGCCAACGCCCTCGAGGCCATTCGCCTGATCAACCTGTGGCTGCCGAAAGCGGTAGAGGATGGACACGATCTGCAGGCCCGCGAGCAGATGGCGTTTGGCCAGTATCTGGCGGGCATGGCGTTCAACAGCGCCGGCCTCGGGCTGGTACACGCCCTAGCCCATCAGCCTGGCGCCACCCACAACCTGCCACACGGAGTGTGCAACGCCATCCTGCTGCCGATCATCGAAAACTTTAACCGCCCGAACGCGGTGGCGCGCTTCGCCCGCGTGGCGCAGGCGATGGGCGTCGATACCCGCGGCATGAGCGATGAGGCCGCCAGCATGGAGGCCATCAACGCCATCCGCGCGCTGAGCAAACGCGTAGGGATCCCCCAGGGTTTCAGCAAGCTTGGCATCAGCAAAGCCGATATCGAAGGCTGGCTGGATAAAGCGCTGGCCGACCCATGCGCGCCATGCAACCCGCGCCCCGCCAGCCGCGATGAGGTTCGCGAGCTCTATCTGGAGGCCTTATGATCCGTAAAGCCTTCGTCATGCAGGTGAACCCCGATGCGCACGAGGAGTACCAGCGCCGCCATAACCCCATCTGGCCGGAGCTGGAGGCAGTGCTGAAGGACCACGGCGCGCACCATTACGCCATTTATCTCGATAAAGAACGCCATCTGCTGTTCGCGACGGTGGAGATTGAGTCGGAAGCCCGCTGGGAGGCGGTCGCCAGCACGGAAGTGTGCCAGCGCTGGTGGAAATACATGCGCGAGGTGATGCCCAGCAACCCGGATAACAGCCCGCTGAGCGCGGAGCTCAAAGAAGTGTTTTATCTGGCGTGAAACACCGCGATGCCGGGTAGTACCTTCCCCGGCCTCCACCCCATCCGGGCTGGAGGCCGGTTCAACGGCGGCGATGCAAAACAGATAACACGATCCCTCATGCCACCCTGTCTCTATCGCCCATCATCCGGGGAAAAGAGCGTATTTGTCTTTATCCGCATCGGTAATTTCTCTTAATACCCGGCAAGGTACGCCTGCGGCAACCACATTCGCCGGTATGGAACGATTCACCACACTGCCCGCGCCAATGACCGAATTCTCACCAATCGTTACCCCAGGATTAATAATCACCCCTGTGCCTAACCAGACCCCATCTTCAATCACCACCGGTAAAGAAAATTGTTGATGCGTATGGCGCAGCGCAGGGTGGATGGGATGCCCGGCGGTGGAGATGGTCACATTTGGCGCAAACATGACGTTATCGCCGATGATAATGTCCGCATCGTCGACCAAAGTGAGGTTAAAATTGGCATAAAAATTATCACCAATCGTCGTATGGATCCCATAGGCGATATTGATCGGGGGCTCTATCCAACATTGTTCGCCGACTTTAGCGAACATGCGCTGAATAATATCGTTGCGCAATTCCTGATTAAACGGATGCGAATGATTATATTCATAGGCCCGCGCTTTACCCATCAGTCGCTGCTCCGGCAAACCATATCCTGCATCCAGGTAAAGCTCGCCGCTGTTCATACGTTTTTTCATATCCATCATGCCATCTTCCTTCTCTGTCAGGCACCTCCCTGTGCCACGGAATGTTGATAATTAAACGGTCATCGCATTATCCCGAAGCGGCTCGGTTTTCGCCTTACCCGCTAACGTAAACGCGGAGATTAAGGTGACCGTCAGGGCAATACCGCCGAGGATCATATAGGTCTCCTGGAAACCGATCCGATCATACATATTGCCGGCGAAGGCGGAGAGAAAGATCGCCGCCACCTGCTTGGCGAACTGGAATCCCACCAGATAAATCGTCGCCGACAGCCGGACATCAAACACGCCGGTAATGTATTTAAAGGCGCCCACCAGCAGGAACGGCACCTCCAGCGCATGGAGCATTTTCAACGCCACCACTTCCGCGGCGGTGGTGGCGAAGGAAGAGCCAATCATCCTTGCCGCCATCACCATCCCGGCGATCAGCAGGGTATTCTTCGCCCCGATGCGGTTAATAATCCACGGCGAGCTGAACATAATGATGGCGTTACATATTTCTCCCGCGGTGGTGGCGAAACCAAAGGCGCGGGTGCCCGCTTCCGGGGTCGCGAAGAACGATTTAAAGAAGGTGGCGAACTGCTGATCGAAGACGTCATACACACAGGCCACGCCGATGACATACAGAATAAACATCCACATCTTACGCTGGCGGAACATGCGCACCGCCGTTTTTAAATCGATCGCCGGGCGATTGGCGCCGAGCGAGTCCATTACCTGCGCGGACTGACTGGCCTGCGGTTTGGCGATGGCCACCAGCACCACCAACAGCAGCGCGGCGGCTGACCCCATCCAGAACACCCATTCGGGATTAATGCTGAACAGCATTCCGGCAGTAGTCGCGCACAGCGCCCATCCCAGACAGCCAAAGGTGCGCGCCTTGCCGTATTCAAAACCGCTGTTGCGGCTTACCCGTTCGATATAGGCCTCCATCGCGCCGGCACCTGCGGAGAATACAAAGCCGATATAGGCGCCGCCGCTCAGCGCCCCGAGCCAGATGTTGGTTTTCAGCAGCGGAGCGAAAACATAGAGGAAGAAGGGAGCAATCAGCACCAGCAGAACAGTCACGATCCACATCAGGTGTTTTTTCAGCCCCAGCTTGTCAGAGATCACCCCGAGGACCGGCTGGAAACAGATGGCGAACAGCGACAGGCTGGAGAAAACGAGGCCGGTTTCGGTTTTATTCAGGCCGATGACGTCCGACAGCCAGATCGGCAGAAACGGAAAGCAGGTGGCCATGATGAAGAAGTAGAGAAAGAAGAACAGCCCGAAAATCCAGAAGTTGGGGTTGTTTTTGTGGGTACAGACGGTCGGGTTCATTATATTTTCCTCAAGAAGGGCCGCGACGCGGCCCGATACCATCACACGCGTTGCAGGCCAATCAGAATGGCGCTTTCCGGGTCGAGGATGGGCAGCGCCAGCCCCGCCTGCTGTAGCCACTCACCGCTCACCGTCTGCGGCGTCGTCATCCATGCCGGCAGCTTCCGCATGGTGTGGCCACCCTCGCCGGTGATCTGAATGTTCGGATGATCGAGGAGCGTCACCTGATAGCGGGCGTTCGCCTCCAGCCCCGCCAGGCGCAGCGGCGCCATCAGGGTGTAGTCCGGCATCGCCAGCTGGCTGACGAGGAAAATCGCCTGCGCTTTATCCGGGCTGATGACGCCATGGGCAAGGGTGGTAGCGTCCGGCATATCCATCCGCCACTGCACGCCGTGATGGATCACGTCGCGCCACTGTTTATGTAAGGCCGCATATTTCCGGTATCCGGCGCGCTCTTCTTCATCAGCGCTCACCGGATCCAGCTCAAGTCCCATATGACCAAACAGCGCCGTCAGGCCGCGGAAGGCGATACTGTGCTGGCGGAAGGTGGCATGACAGTGGCGATTGCCAATATGCGCGCCCATCACCTCCGGCGGGAAGAAGTAGCTCATGCCACGCTGTATGGTGTTGCGCTCAAGGGCGTCATTATTGTCAGACGCCCAGAAGCGATGGCTGCGCTTGAGGACTTCATAATCGATCCGTCCTCCCCCGGAGGAGCAGGATTCAAATTCAATGTGCGGGAAACGGGCCACCAGCGTATCCAGCAGGCGGTAGAACTGGCGCGTTTGCGCGTCCGCGGCGGCGCGTCCCTGATGCCCAGGCTGCACCAGCTCGCGGTTCATATCCCACTTCACGTAGTCCACCGCATGCTCGCCCAGCAGCCAGCTCATTCGCTCCAGCAGATAATCAAACGCTTCCGGAATATTGAGGTTCAGGACAAACTGATGGCGGCCGGTCAGCGGGGTATAGCCCGGCAGCGCCAGCACCCAGTCCGGGTGCGCCCGGTACAGATCGGAGTCCGGGTTAATCATTTCCGGCTCCACCCAAATACCGAATTCCATCCCCAGCGATTTCACGTGATCGATAACCGGCGTCAGGCCGTAGGGGTATTTTTTCTCATCGAGATACCAGTCCCCAAGCGCCGCCCAGTCGTCGTTGCGCCCTTTAAACCAGCCGTCATCGATAATAAAGCGCTCGACGCCCAGGGCCGCCGCTTCATCCGCCATACGCATGATGTAGTCCGGGTCGTGGTCGAAATAGATCCCCTCCCAGGTGTTGAGATGCACCGGGCGCGGCTTGTTGCCCGGGAAGCGAATAATCCGTTCGCGCAGATAACGATGGAACTGCTGGCTCATGCCGTTCAGCCCGTTCGCCGAGTAGCTGGCATACAGGTACGGCGTCCACAAGGTTTCCCCTTCCGCCAGCGCCATTTCGCCCGGCAGATAGAGCGCCTCGGCCTGCAGATAGCGACGGCCATCGGTTTTCACCTCCGCCCGCAGGCGATGGTTACCGCTCCAGGCCAGATGTACGCCCCAGACTTCACCCTGCATCTCGCTAAAGGCGCGGCTGCCGGTGATCAGGGCCGGGAAATGTTCGTGAGAGGTGCGCCCACGGCGGTTCTCCAGCACAAAGCTGTCGTGCTCCAGCGTCAGGCGGTGAGGCTGAAACTCGCGGATCCAGCGGCCATGGAAAGCCATCACCTCGCGAGCGCGTTCGGCGACCGGCAATGTGACCGCCAGGCGATCCACCTGCCATGGGCTGGCGCGCAGATTGGTCACGCCATGGCGCACGATCAGCACGCCGCTGGCATCCAGCGCGATCTCGCTGTGCAGACGCAGGCCGGCCTGCGGATCTTCGCTGACCAGGGTCAGCGTCTGGCCCTCGTGCCGCACTTCGCTGGTGGTGAACAGCGGAGAGGCATCCAGACCCTGACGATGGCCTTCAATGCCCGGCGCGCCAAACAGGCCATGGCCCAGCTCCGCCATTAAGGTCACTGGCGAATCGACATCCAGTCTGCCGTTGGCGACCGGGCGCGTCAGGCTGTCGGCATCCTGCGGTGAAAAGTGGCTTAAATGTGGCCCCCAGTAGACAATTTCGGCGAAAGGGCGAGTTTTAATGACAACATCGGCACCGGCGCTTTGCAGGTGTATCAGCGAATCAGACATCAGACATCTCCATAACAAGGAATGTCTTACTGTTGATCCGAAACGTTTCGGATGCCAACCAAAACGTTTCGGATCCGTGATCGGCTTCAGAATTACGGATGAAAAAGGGTCAGGTCAGGCAGTTTCACCCGGGAAAAATTCCGGCTGCCATAGTACCTGCAGCGTGGCGAGATCTTCCCCGGCGATTAAGCGGCGCACCATATCGGCAATCTGCCGCCCCACGCCCTGGCGCGTGGACTGGATCACCGCGGCGACATCGGTCTCTATGATGCTGTCCTGCGGCAGTCCGTCATACACCACCAGGGCGATGCGGTTGTCGCCGGTTAAACGGCCCAGATGGGCGAGCGCCATGGCGGCGCCATCGCCATGAGTATTGCAGTCGGTAATAATCGCGGTGGGCGGCTCCGGCAGGCGCAGCAACTCCAGCGTGGCCTGATAGCCGCCTCGGCGCGTCGCCGGCACGCTACGCAGCCATGCATCGGATAACCCCGCCTCGCGCAGAGCATCGAGATAGCCGTTACGCCGTTGCAAAATAAACGCCTGATTGTTGTTCTCACCCAGCAGAGCGATACGCTGGTGGCCCTGTTGAATCAGATGGCGGGTGGCGCGGCAGGTGCCGGCATAGTTATCGAAATCAAACCAGGCGTAGGGCTGCGCCAGGCGGCTACGGCCGAGCGCCAGAAACGGAAAGCCAGAGGCCTGCAGCTGCGCCAGCCGCGGATCGTCATCCAGGGTATGGGCCACGATTAAAGCGTCGACGCGACGGCCCTGCACCATGCGCATATAGCCATGTTTATCCGCCTGTTCATCATCGGCGATCAGCAACAAATCAATGTCATGGCGCGCCAGCTCATGGCTGATCTCCCCAACCATCTCAAGAAAAACGTTATTGTTGAGCGGCACGGGGCGGACAGGAAAGACGAGACCAACGGCATCAATGGTGCCCATTTTCAGACGGCGGGCGAAAGTGTTGGGGCGATAGCCCCGGCGCTGCGCTTCAGCCTCAACCCGGGCGCGGGTCTCCTGTGACACATCGTCATAGCCGTTCAACGCCCGGCTGACGGTCGTGACGGAGATCCCAAGTTGTTTGGCAATGGCTTTCAGCGACATAAAAATCCCTGTTTTCGCATAGGAAAGCTAGTTTCCCGCAATATGGCTATGACGTCCAGCGAGCGCGCGTCCCCCGCCGACGCGATGTCAGTTTTGCTCAGCGATCAGCAGGGCCTGCGTATCCGGCTCCAGCGCCTGAAAAACATGCTCCTGATCCGCCGGGTAACAGATATAGTCGCCCTCGCCCAGTTCTTCCGGCGCCGACGTCAGCCCTACCCGCGCCCGCCCCTGGGTAACGATAATATGTTCCACCGAGCCTGGCGGATGCGGATGCGAAATACGATCGGCGCCGGGCTGGGTTAACAGTAAATAGATGTCCCGACGCGCGCCGGGTGGACAAGCGGCCAGCAAAATGGCCTGATAGTTCGCCTGCTCCGCCACCACTTTTGTCCCCTCTCCGCGGCGGATCACCTGCGTTTTGTTCACCTGCGGCTCAAGCAGGCGGGCAAACGGGATATCCAGCGCCACACAGAGCGACCACAGCGTTTCCAGACTCGGATTGCCGTTGCCGGACTCCAGTTGCGATAGCGTGGATTTTGCAATACCCGCCCGACGCGCGACTTCCGCCAGCGAGAGACCGGTCCGCGCCCGCTCCCGCACCAGGCTTTTGGCGATAACGCTGATTGGCTGTGTCATACCCGCCCCTTTGTTTTTTATATCGAACGATTCGTTCGCCTTGAAAAACGATCATTATGTGTTCATTATAATGGAAATTCGTTCGATATGGCTAAGTGATATGAAACAAACTCTCTCCAGTCTCAGCGGAGACACGATAAAAGCGATCGCTTTGGTCTGCCTTGCCGTCGGGGTGGTGGGCATGTCCTATGGGTCACTGGCGGTGGCTTACGGCTTCCCCTTATGGGTGCCGCTCTTGCTCTCGGTGTCCGTGCTGGCGGGCGCCTCTGAGTTTATGTTTATCGGCATTGTCGCCAGCGGCGGTAGCCCACTGGCCGCCGCCGCCGCCGGCCTGTTAGTCAACGCGCGCCATATCCCGTTCGGGGTGACCGTACGCGAACTGGTTGGTCGGCGCGCCTTAAGCTTTATCGGGTGCCACATTATGAACGACGAGAGCGTGGTCTTTGGCTTGTCACAGCCCACCCCCGCGCAGCGCAAAGCGGCCTACTGGCTGTGCGGCGCCGGCGTCGCGCTAATCTGGCCCCTCGGCACGCTAACCGGCGCGGCCGTCGGAAAACTGCTGCCGGCGCCGGAAACCATCGGGCTTGACGCGGTCTTCCCGGCGATCCTGCTGGCGCTGGTGATCCCGGCCTTTAAAAACCGCACTACGCTGATCCGCGCCGCCAGCGGCGCCGCACTGGCGCTTGCCGCCGTACCGTTTGTGCCCACCGGGCTGCCGGTGTTGCTTTCGCTGTTTGGTTTACTGTCGAGGAAAAAATAATGGGCAATATGACGCTGTTTATCGCCGGTATCGCCATCCTGTCGCTGGGAACCTATCTGATGCGTCTCGGCGGCGCGAAGCTCGGCAATCGGCTGGCGTTTTCCGAGCGCTCGCAGGCGCTGCTTTCCGATGCGGCGACGGTGCTGCTTTTTTCCGTCGCCCTGGCCACCACCTTCTATGAAGGCGCGCATTTCGCCGGCATGGCGCGCGTTCTGGGCGTTGCTTTCGCCGTGTTCCTCGCCTGGCGCAAGGTCCCGCTGATCGGCGTGATTATCGCCGCCGCCGTGGTGACGGCGCTGCTGCGTCTGGCGGGTATGTCCTAGGACGGGTAAGCGTAATCCGCCAAACCGGCGTGCTTTCCAGCGATCGCGCCTTCAAGCCAGTGAATAACCGGTTTTATCTCCAGCGGGTACCGCTGGTCTATCGTCAGTACGGGCCCTAACGCCATGGGCTGCGCACGCCCGGCCAGCTGGGCCAGCTCCGGCAGATAC
The DNA here is from genome assembly GCF_002810545.1 of Klebsiella sp. A-Nf5. NCBI lineage: Bacteria > Pseudomonadati > Pseudomonadota > Gammaproteobacteria > Enterobacterales > Enterobacteriaceae > Klebsiella > Klebsiella sp. A-Nf5. Next base: position 64,672 of record NZ_PIOG01000169.1, read on the forward strand.
TCTTCTCCGGGGTGGCCCGGCGGCCGCATCGCCAGCCGCGAGGCATAGCGCTCGACGGCCATCTCCGGGGAGATATGGTTCCAGATCTCAAGCACCTGCTCCACGCCCGCCAGCTGTAACAGTTGCTGCAAAGTTTCACGGGGCTGAAAACCGAACCAGGCGTCGATCAACCAGACCATACTGGCAGGCGACGCGCCGACAATCGACCAGATCACCTCATACGCCGCACAGCCCAGCTCGCGATTCAGTGGCCGGTCGACGGGGGCCAGGCGCGCCATAAACGGCTCTTTGATGCCGTCGATCGTCAACACCGGCAGGCTAAAGGTCTCCGCCAGCAAACGGGTGATGGTGCTCTTCCCCGACGCCGGAATGCCGTTGATTAAAATGGCCGTTTTGCAGCCGGGGGTCAGATTTCTGTTCATAGTAATGCGACGACCTCCTCCCGGCTGCGGGCCGTCCGCAGTTTGGCCATGGTGTCATTGTTATCCAGCAGCGCGACGATGGAACGGATGCCCTCCTCGATATGCGCATTGCTGTCCCGGGCGCCAAACATAATGACAATATCCGCCTTTTCACTGTCCGCAAACGGGATGGGCTTTTCCAGCACCACCAGGCTAAAGCAGTTTCGCCTGACGCCGCACTCGGGGCGGGCATGGGGGATGGCAATCCCTTCATCAAAAACGTAATAAGCGCCATGATTCAAGGTATTGTCGATCACCGCCTGGCTATATTCCGCCGAAATAAACCCTTTCGCCTCCAGCGGGCGGGCAGCCAACTTTATTACCCGCTGCCAGTCGGACTCCACTACGCCAACCTGAATAGCATCGGCCTCAATAAGCAGTTCTTTTATGGTCATTCTCTGTTCCTAAATATTGCGGCGAATAATATTGCGTAAATTATCAATCTGCAGAAACAGCGCATCGATATCCTGCCGGTGGCTCTTACTTTTGGCATATACCGATAGTGCCCGGTTGTAAGTCAACATCAATGTTTTTTGCACGTCGCTATTATCGGGCTGGCGCTGTAATTCGCCTTCCAGTCTGGCGATCTCTTCCGCCAGCTGACGGGACTGTTGATCATAATCCTGCAGCGGGTTCTGCTCTTTTTTCCACAGCGTTTTCAATGATTCAAACATAGCAAGCTCCCTCCCTGGCGGAAGACAGGGCAACAAAAGATATGTGTCGGTAAAAACGCTATTTAAATAGCGCCATTTTTTCCATTAATACGGCAGTCACTGCCTGGTTGGCAGGAATTAAAAATTTCCGTACGCTGTCATTTACTTTTCCTTTCTCGAACGTTGATTTACAGCGGTCGACCCACTGCACGTTCATTTCCGTTCCGACGTTCACTTTATTAATTCCTTCAGTGACGGCCAGCCGCATATCGTCGTCACTAACGCCTGTGCCGCCATGCAGCACCAGCGGCACGCCCGTCGCTTCGCTTATCGCCTTCAGCCGCGCATGCTGTATCTGCGCTTTACCGGTGTACAGGCCATGCACAGTGCCCACGGAGACGGCCAACATATCGACCTGCGTCTCCTCCACAAAACGTTTCGCGTCGTCGACGGTAGTAAAACAGATATCTTCGGCAGCCACCGCTTTTCCATCCTCTGACCCGCCGATCGCCCCCAGCTCGCCTTCTACCGTAATATTGCGCGGGCGGGCCATCTCCACCACAATTCGCGTATTGCCGATATTTTCCTCGAGGCTTAAGTGAGAGCCGTCGTACATCACCGACGAAAAACCCGCATTCATTGCCGTCTCGATGGCCTTAATATCGGAGCAATGATCGAGATGCAGGCAGGTCGGGATATTTTCACTGTCTGCTAATGAACACACGGCATCGACCAGTAACCGATACCCCAGATACTCTGCGGTACCGGTTGAAATTTGGATCATTAACGGACTGTGGCTGTTTTGCGCGGCTTTGAAAAAAGCCGGTAACATCTCTATACAGTGCAAGTTAAACGAACCAATCGCTTTAAAATTTCTTTCCTGAGCGATGTTTAAAATCTCATTAAAATTATACAGACTCATGAACATTTTCCCCTTTCGGCTTAGCGGATTTACCGTTTACAAACCATGCCAGTGCGGCGACAAACACAATAAACAAGGCGACAAAGAGCCAGTTATTCTGGAAGGCGTGGCCTAATACCAGACCGGAACTGATGACGTCAGAATCGCTGAAGGTGACGCCCGTAAAGCCGTAGCTCTCCAGCATGGGCACCAGAATGGCCGGCAGAAAAGTGATAAACAGACCGTGGATAACCCCGCCGATCATCGCCCCGCGACGTCCGCCCAGCGCATTGCCAAATACCCCTGCCGTGCCGCCGGCGAAAAAGTTGGTTAACAGCCCGGGGAGGATCATCGCCAGGCCGAACATCGGGAAAACCAGCATGCCGATAATCGAGCCGACAGTCGTCGCCAGAAATCCGACAATCACCGCATTCGGCGCATAGGGAAACAGCACCGGGCAATCGAGAGCAGGCTTCGCATCCGGGACAATACGCATCGCGATACCGCGAAAAGCCGGCACCAGCTCATTGAGTAATAAACGCACGCCGCTATAGAGGACAAAGACCCCGGCGACAAACTGAATGGACTGCATGAAGGCATACATCAGATAATTAATGCCGCCGGAGAACTGCGCGATGTACTGCGGCCCCGCCGCGATAGCCGGGATGAGATACATCGGCACCATCACCACCGCCATGGCCAGATAGGTATCCTGCAGAAACTTAAAGTTATCAGGCAGCTCGAGATCTTCCGTGGAACGAGAACCTTTACCGACGACCTTAGCGACCGCAGCCTGCACCAGATAACCGATGGTACAGAAGTGCCCCAGGGCCACGTCGTCAGACCCGGTAATGCGCCTGACCACCGGCTGCGCCAGGGCCGGCATCAAGACCGCCATCACCCCGCCGAAGATGCCCCCGGTTAAAATCAGCGGTACGCCGGTGAGCCCGGACTTATAGCCAACGACAGCCCCAATTGTCGCCATCCACAGCAGCGCCTGGCCGGTCAGGAAAATATATTTTAGCGGCGTCAGACGGGCGATAATAATATTGACGGCAAAGATCACCAGCAGCGTCAGCGCCACCTCCGAACCTAATTCACGGTTCGCTAACCCGGCGATGGCGGCCACATCGGTAATGTAGCCTTTCATGCCAAACCCCTGGGTGAAGATATCGTTCAGGAAGGTCAGCGTAGCGACAATGATGTTTATCCCGGCCATCATAATTAAGAAACCGAGTAGCGTTTTAAATGTTCCTTCCGCGGTTTTGCCTGGCGATTTCTTTTGCAGGATCAGGCCAAGCATGGCAATAAAAGCAATAAGGATGGATGCCTGACCGAGTAAATCCTTAACGATAAACGCAACGAAGCTATTCATAATCAGCCACCTTCAGATGACGTTCTTTTAAGAATGCGACGATCTTGGTTTCAATCTCCTCTTTATCAGTAAGCTTATTCAACACCACGACACGTTTAATATCTTCTTCACTGGCATCGGCGGTTAAGATGTCGGCAAAAGTTTTTTGCGTCAGAATCATATCCGATTTAAAAGCTCCGGCTTCGGACACGGTGGTGTGTTCAATATGAGCGGGAATTTCCAGCTTCTTTAAAACTGCCTTCGCCGTCATTTCAATGGCAAAGCTTGAACCGAGGCCGCAGCCACATACGCATAAAATTTTCAGCATGGAGGGTCTCCTCAAATAATATTGAGTTGCTTGGCAAGTTTATAATGATGTCCTTCAGTATCGACCAGACGTTTTTTCATACTGACTAAATCAATCGGAATAGGTTTGTTACTGGAATTAATTATTATGGCTTTATTTTTCATACCTGACTGAATACAGCGAACCACTTCACTGGCCATAATGGTACCCTGATAAATCTCTTCACAGGTTGGATCACCGCTGCGTAAGCCATAGCCGACGATCGTTTTACGGATACGGACACCTATTTGTGGTTCCAGCTGTTTAATCATGGTATCAATCGCCCCCTGAAAGCCGGGAGAGTACTCTTTGGTATAGCCTTCTGAGCAGAGGATCACGACGCTATTTTGCGTGCTCAGCTTCCGGGTAATCCGTTCCGCGAGTATGGCAAGCGGCATCTGTGCCTCCGGGATCAGAGCAATATCAGCATTACATTTAATGGCGGACTGTAACGTTAGTTCTCCACAATAGCCTCCTAATATCTCAACCATAAAAACCCGACCCGGCAGCGCTCTTCCGGTATTTCTTAAACGGGAGACTTCTTTAATAATTTGCTCACAGGCCGTGGAAAAACCAATCGTATAATCACTGCCATACACATCATTATCGATCGTCATCCCCACACCAAAGCAATTAATCTCAAATTCACTAAGGGTATTCAGAAACTGCAGGCTGCCATCCCCCCCGGCCATAATGAGCACATCAATACGCAGCGATTTAAGTTTTTTAGCAATGCTTTCATATTCACTACGCTGCAGTTTGCGACTGGTTCGCCCCGAGGTAATGATTGGCACTGCGGTAATGGAGAAATCAACCAGATCGCGCCACGCAATATCCTGATGACTTTTCTCCAGTAGTCCTGGAATACCGCCATTAAACAGCGTGATATCGGCATTAGCCTGTCTGGCAATCTGGAATATAAAATTATTCATTCCCGAAACATCCCCGCCGCTAATAACGATGCCAATTTTCATGACGCTTCCTCGCTCATTTGCCTGACAACATTTTTCCCTGAGTACAAGCCTTCTATTTGCAATGAAGATCACATAATGCGTATTAAATTACGTCAGTGAATAGTTGACAGTAGCAGCGACATGCTTATTTTTGTGATAAACATCTCATTTAAAGAAGGTGATCTCCATCGCTTTCTGTTTTTAATATCTTTATATTTCATAGCGTTAAAATATCGAGATATTCAGGCGCGCAGACCGTTCCTTTGCCGTAAATATGGGGATTTAAGAAAAGAGCGGAAACGTGATTACTACCACATTTTTTTCGTAGCAGAGGGAAATATCGGTAATATCGCAGATGCGGGAAGCGAAACAAAAAAAGCGCCCTAAGGCGCTCTTTCGACAGTAACTTTATGTTTATTTGTTCAGTTCCGCAGTCATATGCACGCGGTTGCCGGTAAAGGCTTCGGTAATTTTGTAAGACGAAGCGCCAGCAGCCTGCGCCTGAGCAGCGATTTTCGCTTCCGCACCATCCATCGTTGCGGCGGTTGCGGTCACGGTTTCAGCAGCGAAGGAACCAAAAGAAGCGGCCAGTGCGATTACTGCGACAAAAGTTTTGATGCTTTTCATGATATAAACCCTTTCATTTAGTTGTTTAGATAAGGCGTTGTGCCTTGATGTGTTAAATAGTAGCCCGCACATCGCTAAACAAAAAGCGGAAGGATTTGCTGAAATTGTTCAAATTTATTGATCGATATTTAGCCCGCAATTAAACGCTGCGGATGAGTGTAGACTGTCGCCCTGCCCGGCTTGCAAAAACCCACCAGCGTCAGATTGCAGCGCTCGGCCACTTCCACCGCTAAGGTAGTGGCCGCCGAGACTGCGAACAGGATCTCGACGCCGCACATCGCGGCCTTCTGCACCATTTCATAGCTGGCGCGGCTGGAGACCAGCGCGGCGCCATGCTGCCAGTCCTCGCCAATTTCCGCGCGCTGGCCCAGCAATTTATCCAGGGCGACATGCCGGCCAACGTCTTCAAAACCGCCCGCCAGCTCGCCAGTCGTCCGGACCCAGGCGGCTGCATGGGTGCAGCCGGTGAGCCGGCCAACCGGTTGAAAGTCGTTAAGATGCGCCAGGGCGTGGTCGAGGTTGGCTAGATCGAACGTCTGGGTGAACGGCAGCGGTTGTACCGGCTTACCAATATCGTTGAGCTGCTCGACGCCACACACACCGCAGCCGGTGCGCCCGGCCAGCGCGCGACGCCGGGCTTTGAGCCCCATAAAACGTCGGCTGGAGAGCTCAATCTGTACCTCAAGGCCATTGCATACTGAAACCACGTCCATGCCGAAAATCTCCCGCCGATGCTCGATAATCCCTTCGGATAAGGAAAAGCCGACGGCGAATTGCTCCAGGTCTTTCGGCGTAGCCATCATCACCACATGGGAGATACCGTTGTAGACCAGCGCGACGGGAATTTCTTCGGCTAACTCGTCTGGCTGAGGGTGTTGCAGATCCTCGCGCTTCCAGAGTGAGACCTGGCGATATCCTGTGACATTCGTCACATTTTTGATTTGTTCGAGAGGGTTCTTGTTCACTTTGCTTTAACCGTATTGGAACAGGCATACACACAATGTGGTATTCTGTTTTTATCCCTTCAGGAATGAGGGAAATTAGCCCTAATTCTGAACCTTTGCGGCCTTCACCGCAAAGTAAATAACTACATGTGACAATGTCGAAACAAGGAGCGAACCATGCAGGTCAGCAGAAGGCAGTTCTTTAAGATCTGCGCTGGCGGTATGGCGGGAACCACGGCAGCAGCGCTGGGCTTTGCCCCGGCAACTGCGCTCGCGGAGACACGGCAGTACAAATTGCTGCGCACGCGCGAAACCCGTAATACCTGTACATACTGTTCCGTTGGCTGTGGGCTGTTGATGTATAGCCTCGGCGACGGCGCAAAAAACGCCAAAGCATCCATTTTCCATATCGAAGGCGATCCGGATCATCCGGTTAACCGTGGTGCGCTCTGCCCGAAAGGGGCCGGTCTGGTGGACTTTATCCATTCTGAAAGCCGCCTGAAATTCCCGGAATATCGCGCGCCAGGTTCCGATAAATGGCAGCAAATCAGCTGGGACGAAGCGTTTGATCGCATCGCCAAGCTGATGAAAGAAGACCGCGACGCCAACTTTATCGCGCAAAACGACGCCGGCACCACCGTCAACCGCTGGTTGACCACCGGGATGCTGTGCGCCTCCGCCTCCAGTAACGAAACCGGCTATTTAACGCAAAAATTCACCCGCGCCCTCGGGATGCTGGCGGTGGATAACCAGGCGCGTGTCTGACACGGACCAACGGTAGCAAGTCTTGCTCCAACATTTGGTCGCGGTGCGATGACCAACCACTGGGTGGATATTAAGAACGCCAACCTGATCGTGGTGATGGGCGGTAACGCCGCTGAAGCGCATCCGGTGGGGTTCCGCTGGGCGATGGAAGCCAAAATTCATAACGGCGCCAAGCTCATCGTTATCGATCCGCGCTTTACGCGTACGGCGTCGGTGGCAGATTTCTATACCCCGATTCGTTCCGGTACCGACATTACCTTCCTGTCGGGCGTGATCCTGTACCTGCTGAATAACGAAAAATTCAACCGCGAATACACCGAAGCCTACACCAACGCCAGCCTGATCGTGCGTGAGGACTATAGCTTCGACGACGGTCTGTTCAGCGGCTATAACGCAGAAAAACGCCAGTACGACAAAACCAGCTGGAACTATGAGCTGGATGAGAACGGCTTCGCCAAACGCGATACCACGCTGCAACATCCGCGCTGCGTCTGGAACCTGCTGAAGCAGCACGTTTCTCGTTATACCCCGGATGTAGTCGAAAACATCTGTGGTACGCCGAAGGCCGACTTCCTCAAAGTCTGTGAATACATTGCCGAAACCAGCGCGCCGGATAAGACCGCGTCGTTCCTGTATGCTCTCGGCTGGACCCAGCACTCCATCGGCGCGCAGAACATCCGCACCATGGCGATGATCCAGCTGCTGCTCGGCAACATGGGGATGGCAGGCGGTGGCGTCAACGCCCTCCGCGGTCACTCCAATATCCAGGGTCTGACCGACCTCGGCCTGCTCTCCACCAGCCTGCCGGGCTACATGTCGCTGCCGAATGAAAAACAGGCCGACCTGCAGACCTACCTGACGGCTAACACGCCGAAGCCGCTGCTGAAAGATCAGGTTAACTACTGGGGCAACTATCCGAAGTTCTTCGTCTCCATGATGAAAGCCTTCTTCGGCGACAAAGCCACTGCAGAAAACAGCTGGGGCTTTGACTGGCTGCCGAAATGGGATAAGAGCTACGACGTTCTGCAGTATTTCGAGATGATGAATCAGGGCAAAGTGAATGGCTATATTTGCCAGGGCTTTAACCCGGTCGCCTCGTTCCCGAACAAAAACAAGGTGGTGGCTTCTCTGTCGAAGCTGAAATTCCTTGTGACCATCGACCCGTTGAACACCGAAACGTCCACCTTCTGGCAAAACCACGGTGAGTCGAACGATGTTGACCCGTCGAAAATCCAGACCGAAGTGTTCCGTCTGCCATCCACCTGCTTCGCCGAAGAAAACGGGTCGATCGTCAACTCCGGCCGCTGGCTGCAGTGGCACTGGAAAGGCGCGGATGCCCCAGGGATCGCGGCTACCGATGGTGAAATACTCGCCGGTATCTTCACCCGCCTGCGTAAGATGTATGCCGAAGAGGGCGGACCAGCGCCGGAGCCGGTGCTCAACATGACGTGGAACTACTCCACGCCGCATGAGCCGGCGTCGGAAGAAGTGGCGATGGAAAGCAACGGTAAAGCGCTGGCGGATATCACCGACCCGGCGACCGGCGCGGTGATCGTTAAGAAAGGGCAGCAGTTGAGCTCCTTTGCACAGCTGCGCGATGATGGCACCACCTCCAGCGGCTGCTGGATCTTCGCCGGTAGCTGGACGCCGGACGGCAACCAGATGGCACGCCGCGATAACGCCGATCCGTCAGGCCTCGGCAACACGCTGGGCTGGGCCTGGGCATGGCCACTTAACCGCCGCATCCTGTATAACCGCGCCTCCGCGGACCCGCAGGGTAAACCGTGGGATGCGAAGCGTCAGTTGCTGAAGTGGGACGGCGCGAAATGGGGCGGCGTGGATATTCCGGACTACAGCGCCGCCGCCCCTGGCAGTGACGTCGGTCCGTTTATCATGCAGCCTGAAGGGATGGGCCGTCTGTTCGCTATTGATAAAATGGCGGAAGGACCGTTCCCGGAACACTACGAGCCGTTTGAAACGCCGCTGGGGACTAACCCGCTGCATCCGAACGTGGTCTCTAACCCGGCCGCTCGCGTCTTCAAAGGCGATCTCGAGCAGATGGGTAAGGCCGATAAGTTCCCGTACGTCGGCACCACTTACCGCCTGACCGAGCACTTCCACTACTGGACTAAACACGCGCTGCTTAACGCCATCGCGCAGCCGGAGCAGTTTGTGGAGATTGGTGAAAAACTGGCGAATAAGCTTGGCATCGGCCACGGCGATACCGTCAAGGTCTCCTCCAACCGCGGCTATATCAAAGCCAAGGCGGTGGTGACTAAACGTATTCGCACGCTGAAAGTTGACGGTAAGGACATCGATACCATCGGCATTCCTATTCACTGGGGCTATGAGGGCGTGGCGAAAAAAGGCTTTATTGCCAATACCCTGACGCCGTTCGTCGGTGATGCGAATACGCAGACACCGGAGTTCAAAGCTTTCCTCGTGAACGTGGAAAAGGTGTAACGGAGACGACTTATGGCTTATCAATCGCAAGATATTATTCGTCGTTCCGCGACTAACGGTTTCACCCCCGCGCCTCAGGCGCGGGACCACCAGCAGGAGGTGGCGAAGCTTATCGACGTCACCACCTGTATCGGCTGCAAAGCCTGTCAGGTGGCCTGCTCCGAATGGAACGATATTCGTGATGAAGTCGGTCACAACGTCGGGGTGTATGACAACCCGGCGGACCTGACCGCCAAGTCATGGACGGTGATGCGCTTCTCGGAAGTGGAGCAAAACGACAAGCTGGAATGGCTCATCCGTAAAGATGGCTGCATGCACTGCGCGGATCCGGGCTGCCTGAAGGCCTGCCCGTCAGAAGGCGCGATCATTCAGTACGCCAACGGTATCGTCGACTTCCAGTCCGAGCAGTGTATCGGCTGCGGCTACTGTATCGCCGGCTGTCCGTTCGATGTACCGCGTCTGAACCCGGAAGACAACCGCGTCTACAAATGTACCCTGTGCGTAGACCGCGTGACCGTCGGCCAGGAGCCGGCCTGCGTGAAAACCTGCCCGACCGGCGCAATCCACTTTGGCTCCAAAGAGGATATGAAAACGCTGGCCGGCGAACGCGTGGCTGAGCTGAAAACCCGCGGTTATGACAATGCGGGCCTGTACGATCCGGCCGGCGTCGGCGGCACCCACGTCATGTACGTGCTGCACCATGCCGACAAGCCGAATCTGTACCATGGCCTGCCGGAAAACCCGGAGATCAGCCAGACCGTGAAGTTCTGGAAAGGCATCTGGAAACCGCTGGCGGCCGTCGGCTTCGCCGCGACCTTCGCAGCCAGTATCTTCCACTACGTCGGCGTCGGTCCGAACCGCGCGGAAGAGGAAGAGGACAACCTGCATGAAGAGAAAGACGAGGTGCGCAAATGAAAAGACGTGACACCATCGTGCGCTACACGGCGCCGGAACGCATCAACCACTGGGTCACCGCCTTCTGCTTCATCCTGGCGGCGGTAAGCGGGTTAGGCTTTTTCTTCCCGTCCTTTAACTGGCTGATGCATATTCTCGGTACGCCGCAGCTGGCGCGTATTCTCCACCCGTTCGTCGGGGTGGTGATGTTCGCGTCGTTTATCATCATGTTTTTCCGTTACTGGCACCACAACCTAATCAATCGGGATGATATCTTTTGGGCGAAGAATATTCGTAAGATCGTCGTCAACGAGGAGGTAGGCGATACCGGGCGCTATAACTTCGGCCAGAAATGCGTGTTCTGGGCGGCGATTATTTTGCTGGTACTGCTGCTGGTGAGCGGTGTGATCATCTGGCGTCCGTATTTTGCGCCGGCTTTCTCAATCCCGGTGATCCGATTTGCGCTGATGCTGCATTCATTTGCCGCAGTGGCGTTAATTGTGGTTATCATGGTGCATATCTACGCCGCCCTCTGGGTGAAAGGCACCATTACCGCGATGGTGGAAGGCTGGGTTACCAAAACGTGGGCGAAGAAACATCACCCACGCTGGTACCGAGAGGTCCGCCAGAAACAGGAAAAGTCATCTGAATGAGTATTCGCATAATCCCGCAAGACGAGCTGGGTTCGAGCGAGAAACGCACGGCGGAAGCAATTCCGCCGTTACTGTTCCCCAGGCTGAAAAATCTGTACAACCGCCGCGCGGAACGCCTGCGCGAGCTGGCCGCTAACAACCCGCTGGGTGATTACCTGCGCTTTGCCGCACTGATCGCCCATGCCCAGGAAGTGGTGCTGTATGACCATCCGCTGCAGATGGATCTGACGGCCCGTATTAAAGCGGCCAGCGAACAGGGTAAACCGCCGCTGGATATCCACGTCCTGCCGCGCGACAAGCACTGGCACAAGCTGCTGCACTCGCTGATTGCCGAGCTGAAGCCGGAAATGAGCGGCCCGGCGCTGGCGGTCATTGAGAATCTGGAAAAAGCCTCTGAGCAGGAGCTGGAGCAAATGGCCAGCGCGCTGTTTGTTTCCGACTTCGCCTCCGTCAGCAGTGATAAAGCGCCGTTCATCTGGGCCGCGCTGTCGCTCTACTGGGCGCAGATGGCCAGCCTGATCCCGGGTAAAGCGCGCGCCGAATACGGTGAACAGCGTCAGTTCTGCCCGGTATGTGGCTCGATGCCGGTCTCCAGCATCGTGCAAATCGGCACCACTCAGGGACTGCGCTATCTGCACTGCAACCTGTGCGAAACCGAGTGGCACGTGGTGCGCGTCAAGTGCAGCAACTGTGAACAGAGCCGCGACCTGCACTACTGGTCGCTGGACAACGAGCAGGCAGCGGTGAAAGCCGAAAGCTGTGGCGACTGTGGAACCTACCTGAAGATTATGTATCAGGAGAAGGATCCGAAAGTCGAAGCCGTCGCCGACGATTTGGCGTCCCTGGTGCTCGACGCCCGCATGGAACAGGAAGGCTTCGCCAGAAGCTCAATTAACCCGTTCATGTTCCCCGGCGAAGGGGAGTAAGTTCTGCAGTGTGATTTCGGGCGGCTCTTGTCGCCCGTTTTCCTTCTTGCGATACGAGCGTAGTCAGGGATGACTCACCCGCGTCACTGACTGTCATCAGAGGCCAGCCTTTGGCTGGACACACTCGTTTCAGACGAGTTTGTCGCTCACTTGCCGTCCTCCTGCCACTCGAATTATTCAGGGTGGATTTCGTACGGCGTGACTACGCCAGGAATACCGGCAAAATCCTTCGTATTCCGCGTAATCAGTTCCAGACGATGGAGTTGCGCCGTCGCCAGAATGATGGCATCCGGCAGCTTAAGCTTATACTCCTGCCGCAGCGCAACGCTTCGCTCTGCAATATCCTGTGAGATGTTAATGATATTAAAGGTGCTCAGCGCCATTCGCGTGCGCTGCTCCTGGTGATATTTTTTAGCGCCAACCATCACCTCCATCCAGGTAATCAGACTGATCGCATTCTGCGGTGGCCAGGCCTCCAGCGCCTGTTTGGCTTCGCGACGCCCGCTAAATAAATCAATAAGAATATTGGTATCAAAAAGCGCAGATCCGGAGGTCATTACCACTCCTTGCGTAGCTGACGTTGATATTCCATGCCGTCTTCTTCGCAGTCTTGCCACAGACCCAGCGCACTGGAGATGGTATCTTTAGCTCGATCTTGTTTCTCCAGATATTGTTCAACCGCTTCACGTAACAGTTCCGCTCGCGGAATGTTACGCTGCACTTTGAGGTCATCAAGACGTTGAATGACATCGTCTGATAAATCGAGAAGAATTCTGCCCATATCCCTTTCAGCCATCATGCTCATATATACCTCAAGTATATCACCAGTGATGAAGTTATGAGCAATCTACAGCTTTTGAAATCGGAAACAAAAAGGATTTTGCCAGGTAAACGCTTTTTTGCGAGCCGCTTTCCATAATGCACAGGCGACCTCAACAGGCCTGTCTTTTCGCCATAATCCAGGCTATAACACTGGATATTAAAACAGTACAAGGAACTTCATATGGCGCTGGAAAAAGGGATTGCTTCGCGGGTTGAGGCATTTATTGCGGCAGGTCGTCCGTCATCACGCGATCAGCATATTGATGATCGGAGGGCCGGCTATATCGCCAGTGCGGTACTCGCCGGGGAGACGGAAGCACGAGTGCGGGTGGAGGATATCGCTCTGGAGGGTATGCACTTCCGCGTCGTTTCACCGCCCACTACCGACGGCCTGCTACCCACACTTATCTACTACCACGGCGGCTGTTTTGTCAGCGGCGGCTTTACCACCCACGATAACCAACTCCGTCAGTTAGCCATGTTCAGCGGTTGCCGGGTGATCGCTGTGCAGTACCGCCTGGCGCCGGAGCATACCTTTCCGGCGGCGCACGATGATGCAGAACGAGGTGCTACGATTATTCACCAGCACGCAAAGCAGCTTGGCGTTGATGCCTCGCGCATCACGCTGGCCGGCGACAGCGCCGGAGGTCATCTCGCCCTGGTCACGGCTCTGCGCCTGAAAGCGAAAGCGGCGTGGCATCCTGCACAACTGATTCTGATTTATCCAATGCTCGACCCCACCGCCAGCATGGCGAGCTACCTCAGCAATGGCGATGACTATGTGATTACCCGGGACACGCTACTGAGCGGCTACGAAATGTACCTCGCCTCGACGCCGGCAAACCATCCGGATGCCAGTCCACTCTGGCGAGAAGATTTTAACGGGCTGCCACCGGTGCATATTCTGACAGCTGAGTTCGATCCTTTACGCGATGAGGGCGAAGTGCTGTACCGAAGGCTGACGGAGCAAGGGGTGGAGAGTTCCTGTCAGCGTTATCTGGGGGTGATCCACGGCTTCTTTCAGCTGGGGGGCGTCAGCCACGCCGCGCGTGATGCTATGCGGGATATCGCCTGGCGTGTGGCATCGCCAGGACGATAACGGCCAGAGGGCGCTTACTCTTCCTCGTTGCCGCCCTCTTCATACGAGCCAAAGGGCTTCGCCGGCAGCACGATGTAGATCCCCTCGAAAACCGCGCCCTGCTTTTCGTCGCCAAAAAGCTCTACCTGCATTTGCACGCGGGCCTTACGCCCACGCGCCAGACGGTCGAGATCGCCGCTCAGCGAACCCAGGTCGGCGATGGCGCTGGGGCGGCCGCTAATGGGCTGACTGTAACGAATATGCGCATCCGCCAGAATGATGGTGCCTCCCAGATGCCGCTCGCGCAACATCAGCCAGATAAGCCCCCATCCGGTCAGGGTCGCTAACGAAAACAGGCTACCGGCAAACAGCGTATGGTGCGGATTCTGGTTCCCCGCTTCGGGCATGGTGGTAATAAATTTCTGCCCGGTGTACTGCTGAATACGCACGCCCATTTTTTCACTCAGCGGGATATGCTGATACCACGCCTGCTGAAGCTGTGCGCACCAGTCGCCGCGGTGCAAAATATCGTCCAGCGACGCGATCGGTTTAATCATCAGAAAATGACGGATCGGCGTGGTGGTTGGGGTAGTGATCTCCCCCTGATTCACAAAGCCCAGCTTGGCGAAAAACTCCACCGCATCTTCGCGGGCGCTACAGGTGACCCGCTTAACCCCTTCCTGACGCGCTACCGACTCCAGGGTCATCGCCATCAGCGTCCCCAGCCCTTTATCCTGCACGGAGGGATGAACGGCCATAAAGCGAATGGAGGCTTCATTTTCCGCATTGATATATAGCCGGCCGATGGCTACCAGATTGCCTTCTTCATCCACCACCATCTGGTGATGCGCCATCGCATCCCAGGCGTCACGTTCCGATCCTTTTGGCTGATGCAGCGGCTTACGCAGCATCTCCCAGCGGAACTGATAGTAGCTCTCTAACTCTTCTGCTGTTTGCGGTACACGAAGGTGATACATAGTCGTACTCTCTTTTGTTACCCGCAGCCTGCCCGGAAGCTGGGTCATACCTGCAACCAAAAGGTCACGGGACCATCATTGACCAAAGAAACCTGCATATCCGCAGCGAATCTTCCGGTCTGGGTGTTCATTTCCTGCTGGCGACAGCGGGCGACGAAATACTCATACAGCGCCTCAGCGCGGTCAGGGGCAGCGCCTTTCGAGAAACTCGGTCGCATCCCCCGCTCGGTATCGGCCGCCAGCGTAAATTGCGAAACCACCAGCACGCTGCCGCCCGCCTGCTGAACATTCAGGTTCATTTTCCCCTCCGCATCGCTGAAGATGCGGTAGCCCAACACGCGTTCGCAGAGGCGATTCGCTTTTTGTTCATCATCGTCTTTTTCGACCCCCAGCAGCACCAGAAGTCCCGGACCAATTTCGCCCGTCACTTCATCCTCCACGGTAACGCTTGCACGGGATACGCGTTGAATTAATGCAATCATGGTTGTTCTGTTTCTTCTGTTTTAAGTTTGCGGTATTCATCGAGAGTGACAGTAATTTCAGCGCCAAGCAAGACGATACACCAGGTCCAGTACACCCAGACGAACAAAATCGGTACCACCGAAATCACGCCATAAATTAACTGATAGGACGGAAAGGTGGTGATATAGAGGGCAAAGGCTTTCTTACCAGCCTCGAACAGCAGCGCCGCCACCAGCGCTCCGATCACTGCATCGCGGTTACGCACCTGGGTGGTCGGCACAATACTGTAGAGTAGCCAGAATGCCGCCCAGGAAAGGATCAGCGGGAAAAGGCGGAGCAGATTATCAATCACGCCGTCCAGATCGCTCGCCCAGCGCAGCGACAGCAGATACGAACTGATCGCCAGGCTGGCACCCGCCAGCAGCGGGCCAAGAGTCAGGATCATCCAGTAAACGGCAAAGGAGTAAACTTTGGGGCGACTGCGCGTACTGCGCCAGATGGTGTTTAGCGCGCTGTCGATCGAGTACATCAGCAGCAGCGAAGTGACGATCAGGCCAAACGCGCCTACCGCGGTCATGCGGCTGGAATTGGCCACGAACTGCTCGATATACCCCTGAATCACATCGCCCGTCGCCGGAATGAAATTGGCGAAGATAAAATGGCGAATCTGCACACTGACTTCGGAAAACATGGGAAAGGCCGCAAACAGCGCGAACACGACGGCTATCAGCGGCACCAGGGAAAGTAATGACACATAGGCGAGGTTTCCCGCCAGGGTGGTCATATGATCTTCATCAATGCGCCGCCACAGCAGCTTAAGCCACGCCAGCAGCGGCCGGGTATGGTGGTGTAATTTTTGATGAACGGTTTTTAGCATAGCTGATTCGCGAAATAATCAGGGATGGTCTTCTTCCCGGTCACCAGAATACTGGTGATCCCCAACCGATTAGCCCCTGCTATATTATCGACGTTATCATCAAAAAAGACCGTATCTGCGGCAGAAAATCCCTCTTCTTCCAGTACTCGCTGGTAAATTTGCGCTTCAGGCTTACGCATTCCCATCTCTTGTGACAGATAGATGCGATCGGCGGCAGCGCGCACTTCCGGGTATTCATCAGGCCAGAACGTGGTGTGAAGACGGTTGGTATTGGAGAGCACCACCACCCGATGCCCCTGGGCACGAAGTTTATGCATGATGGTAATCACCTCCGGGCGTAGCGCGACGAATACCGCCTGCCAGCCGTGAGCAAATTGCTCATAACTGAGGGACATATTCATTTCATGGCACATGGCGGCGGCAAAGTCTTCATCACTGATCTCGCCACGCTCATGCTGGTGGAAAGCCTCTCCCATGGTGAAATGCTGCTTTAGCGTCGCCAGCGGGATGCGGGTTAAATCACTCCAGGTTCCCAATACCCGGTTGAAGTCAATGTCGACAATCACATTACCTAAATCAAAGATATAGAGCATTTTTGTCTCCTTCCGCGCCGTGGAAAATTAACTTTAGCGGGAAAGATGAGGTTTGACTATGTATAAACCTGAAACAACCGCGTGGGCCGCCAGCCACTGACGAACAAAGCCGCATAACGCGGCTTTGAATAAACAGAATGAGACGGGAGGTTATTCCGTCGCAGCGCGCAGCATTTTCCTGCCACCGCTAATTCGTTTCACTAACATGACCGAGACGAACGCGCCACAGAGCGCAAAGCCCGCCATGATGCCAAAGACTATCTTGTAGCCTGCCAGACCTGGGTTGAGGTCAAGAATGTAGCCATACAGGCTGTAGCAGAACATGGCCGGCGCATAACCGATAAAGCTCCCCAGCGCCATGGCTGCGCCGGTCCGGTTTTCAGCGATTTTTGCTTCACCGATCGGGGCAAAGAATACCGCTCGCTGCGTAAACACAATTGCACCAAATCCCAGAGTGCAGATCATACCCAGATAGACCGGCATACTTTCATGGGGCAGCAATATTAACGCCACTAAGGCCAGGGTACTCACACAGAAGGTATAAAAGAGATATTTGCTTGGCGACTTAAGAATTTTATCGGCTATCAGGCCACCAATCGGTCCGCCAACCATTTTTAAACAATACTGATTAATGATGCCGTAGGCGCCCACCAGCGCTACTGGCAACAGGTAGATATTTTTCAGGAAGGGGATAAAGAAAGTGAGTCCACAGTAAACGGCGTAAACGAAGAAGACGTTAAACGCGATGAGCCAAATGGTTTTATCTTTTAATACCGAAGAGATGCTACTTTTCTCTGTGGCGCTCTCGGTGATAGCTTTCTCAGGCGCATCCTCATCCTTTTCTTTCAACATAAAAAACAGCATGATCCCGACAACAATCACGATGAGAGCATAGAACCAGATCCCGGCTTTAAAACCCAGCAAACCGCTACCAAACCAGGTAAAAATAGCTAAAGCAGAGAAGGCAATAATCGTGTCGACAACCCCCCGCCCGGTTTCAAAGAAGCCAAATAACCGCCCCTGTTGTTCGCTGTTGCCCAGCCGACTTACCGACTTTAATAGCACCGGCCAGTTCATCATATCGCAGGTAACGCCAAATAAGGCCCAAACGAAGAGAATTCCCCAATATCCAGGCATCGTCGTCAGATAGATCCCTAATAAACCTGTTGCAATCAGTGACAACGACATGGTGTAACGGCGAGGAAGCTTATCGGCAAAGTAAATTGACACGAAAAAACCAATCGTGGTCACCACTGAGTTCACCGACATGGCATTACCTATCTGGCCATTAGTCAGATGAAAATAGTCCTGCATTGGAATATAAAAGGCATCTTTCAGCGAGGGCAGTTTATAAATGGTGCCGACGCACAAGGTTAATAAACTGAATATAGCCCATTTCTTTTTTGTGAGCATAGGATCCCCTAATGATTTAACATCATTTGGTTTAAGGAAGATAACAGACCATCATCATTTATTAAAAATGATGATCCGGTATAACGAATTATCAATAAATTTAGTGTGCCAGCACGGTAAGCGCTTCGTCTTTTATTATTTGCAATGTATCTTCGACATATTTCAGCTGCGCAATCGCATCCTGCTTTTCTTTCAGCAGCCGCTCTTCAAGCTGGTCAGCATCAGGTAGCGGAGTTTCGCTCATTTGCCGCCACGGGATCCACGGGTTGTCACCTTCCGTTGCAAAACGGAACGGGGGTGCATAGTAATCCACCTCCTCTTCCAGGCCGTACGCCATGACCTGCGGCTGGTCATCGCCGAGACAAATTAATTTCGTCAGCAGCGCCTTAAATGGCATATCGCCCTGGCCTGAGTTACAGGCCCGATGCCCAAGTCCACCGTTCTCAGCAATAATACAGGCGTCTTTAATATGAACCTGCGTAATGTAAGGTGACATCAACGCTAACGCCTCAAGAGGTCGTTCATTGGCGTTGATCATATTGGCGAAGTCAAAAAGAAGCGATAACGTTGGCATTTCGCTGTGTTTAATTAAATTCACCAGTTCAACGCTTTTCAGATCTTCATGTTGCTCAAGGGTAAACGTCAGGCCAGTATGGCTATATGCTTGTTTAATGTATTGAATGTCGGTGGAAATTTTTTCAATAACGTCGTGCAAATGTCCTTCATAACGAGGATAAAAGCGAACGGATGATGCGCCTGTTTTTAAAGCGATAGTGACGGCCTGATCGATTGTTTGTTTATCGGAGGCGCTGGTCTCGATATGAATATCCAGTTGCAACGATTTTGCTTTATCTCCAAACTCGGCTAACTGGATATCATTCATATTGCTCAGCGAGTAGCGCTCGCCATCAAGAACATGTATTTTTACCCCCTTTAAATGCAGACTATCTGCAATGGTCAGTAAATCATTAGGTAAAATACGTTCAAGCCGCATATTCAAATGATAGGCATAAGCATGAAGGTAGAGTGGTATATTATCAATACGGGAAAGGATCTTCCCGGCGTTATCTTTAGTGACCATAAAATACCTACAAGTTAATAAAGAGATCCACAGCCTCAAATCGCCAGTATTCGAGATCTATCTGCACAATATTACCTGCACTATCGGCACGGTGTTTTTCTATCAGAATAGCCGGCAGACCTGCAGAGCCGCCGATGAATTTGCTCACATCGCCCGACATTCTGACGGGTCTAAAAGCCAGTTTTTTAATCACCACCGGCTTATGATATTCACGCTCCCAGACGGAGGAAAAAGACTGGTTCTTTAGTCTGCCAATAAAATCTGGCGCGACGTTAGGGTTGATAAAGGTCTCGTGGTAGAAAACTTTATGCCCTTCCAGCGCTCCCCAGCCGGTTACCAGATATAAATCATCAGCCGGAATAACATCCATCAGGGGTTTAGCAACGTCGGGATAGTCTCGGGTTCGCTGTTTTTCATTAAAGCCCCATGAGGGTTCTCTGCCCTGCTCTATGGCGGCTCGCTGAAAGCTCGCTGAGAGCTCAGGGCTATAGTTAAAACGCGGCTGGGCGACAAACCATCCTTTACGGTCTTTACGAAAGATCCTCGATTCCGCTTCAAGGCCGAGCAGCGCCTGACGCAGCGTCATCCGTTTGATGCCCAGCAGCTCACCAAGCTCTCTTTCAGAAGGCAGTTTTCCCCCCGCAGCCGTCAGCCCTTGCTTAAGCCACAGATCCAGTTTCTCTTTCGCATTTTCAACAGTGGAGAGATTTTCAGTCATTGTTTAATCCATTTGGTTTAAACCAGATAGCTCATCTTACTCTTCCGCAAAAAAAGAAAGCAATTCCTCACACAAACTTTAGGTATAAATGTGACCGATCTCTCTCGGCAACCCGGAAATAGCGCGACGACAGGCAGAGACCGCCCATAAAAAAACCCCGCCGAAGAGGCGGGGTTTAGCGAACAACAAGAAGAAAAATTACTCTTCTTTTGCACCGCGCATTGCGCGTTTACGGTCGTTCTCAGTCAGGTGACGTTTACGGATACGGATAGACGTAGGGGTCACTTCTACCAGTTCGTCGTCATCGATGAACTCCAGAGCCTGCTCCAGGGTCATCTTAATCGGCGGAACCAGAACCGTTGCTTCGTCAGTACCGGACGCACGCATGTTGGTCAGTTTTTTACCGGTCAGGCAGTTTACCGTCAGGTCGTTAGAACGACTGTGAATACCGATGATCTGGCCTTCGTAAACTTCAGCGCCGTGGCCGAGGAACAGCTTACCGCGATCCTGCAGACCGAACAGAGCGAACGCAACCGCTTTACCCTGACCGTTAGAGATCAGTACGCCGTTGTTACGCTGGCCCACTTCGCCCGGACGAACGTCGTCGTAGTGGCTGAAGGTGGAGTACAGCAGACCGGTACCAGAAGTCATGGTCATGAACTCTGAACGGAAGCCGATCAGACCACGGCTTGGGATCACGTAGTCGAGACGTACGCGGCCTTTACCGTCTGGATTCATGTTTTTCAGATCGCCTTTACGCTCGCCCAGCGCCTGCATGACAGAACCCTGGTGCTGCTCTTCGACGTCCAGCGTCACGTTTTCGAACGGCTCTTGTTTACGGCCGTCGATTTCGCGGAAGATAACTTTCGGACGGGAAACCGCCATCTCGAAACCTTCACGGCGCATGTTTTCAATCAGAACGGACAGGTGCAGTTCACCACGGCCGGAAACGCGGAACGCATCAGCGTCTTCGGTTTCTTCAACGCGCAGCGCCACGTTGTGCACCAGCTCTTTGTTCAGACGGTCCAGGATCTGGCGAGAGGTAACGAACTTACCTTCTTTACCGCAGAACGGCGAGGTGTTGACGTTGAAGAACATGGTTACGGTCGGTTCATCAACGGACAGTGCCGGCAGCGCTTCAACATTCTGCGGATCGCAGATGGTGTCGGAGATGTTCAGCTCGCCCAGACCGGTGATCGCGATGATGTCGCCAGCTTCGGCTACGTCGCTCTCGATACGCTCCAGACCCAGGTGAGTCAGAACTTTACCGACTTTACCGTTACGGGTTTTGCCTTCGCTATCGATGATAGTGACCTGCTGGTTCGGCTTCACTTTACCGCGTTTGATGCGGCCGATACCGATGACGCCAACATAGTTGTTGTAGTCCAGCTGGGAAATCTGCATCTGCAGCGGACCGTCAAGGTCAACGTCCGGCGCCGGCACGCGATCAACAATCGCCTGATACAGCGGGGTCATGTCGTCAGCCATGTCTTCGTGGTCCAGACCCGCGATACCGTTCAGCGCGGACGCGTAAACGATCGGGAAGTCCAGCTGTTCGTCAGTCGCATCAAGGTTAACGAACAGGTCGAACACCTGATCGACAACCCAGTCCGGACGGGCACCCGGACGGTCAACTTTGTTGATGACCACGATCGGCTTCAGGCCGTGGGCAAAAGCTTTTTTGGTCACGAAGCGCGTTTGCGGCATCGGGCCATCAAAGGCATCGACCACCAGCAGCACAGAGTCAACCATGGACATAACACGCTCAACCTCACCTCCGAAGTCGGCGTGCCCTGGGGTATCAACGATGTTGATACGGTAATCATTCCATTTGATTGCGGTGTTTTTAGCGAGGATGGTAATCCCACGCTCTTTCTCCAAATCGTTGGAGTCCATCACACGTTCTTGTGCTTCAGTACGTGCGTCGAACGTACCGGATTGCTGTAGCAGCTTGTCAACCAGGGTAGTTTTACCATGGTCAACGTGCGCGATGATGGCGATATTACGCAGATTTTCGATCACAACTTTGCCTCAGGCATTAGAAATAGCGCGTTATTGTACACGTATTAAGCGAAGGACTGAACAGGATCACAAACATCCTCCGCAAACAAGTATTGCAGAGTTTCTTTGTGACCGCTTTCACGGAGCGATAAAAGGGCACCGTAACAAAAATTGCACCAAAATGGTGCTCAATGTTCACACTGAGGCACTATTTTGGTGCATTATCTCCATCATGGTGCAGTCCTTTTGCACTATGGTGCGCATGATACAGCGTTTTATAGGGCATTTAAAAGTTGGCACAGATTTCGCTTTATATTTTTTAAGGCAACAACGCCACTTTTAAGCAGTATGAAGTTTTCGTTACCACGACGACAATGACCAATCCGGGAGAGTTTAAGTATGTCCGCTGAACACGTTTTGACGATGCTGAACGAGCACGAAGTGAAGTTTGTCGATCTGCGCTTCACCGATACCAAAGGTAAAGAACAGCACGTCACGATTCCGTCTCATCAGGTAAATGCCGAATTCTTCGAAGAAGGCAAAATGTTTGATGGCTCCTCGATTGGTGGCTGGAAAGGTATCAACGAATCTGACATGGTCCTGATGCCAGACGCCTCCACCGCGGTCATTGACCCGTTCTTCGAAGAACCGACGCTGATCATCCGCTGCGATATCCTCGAACCAGGCACCCTGCAGGGCTATGACCGCGACCCGCGCTCCATCGCGAAACGCGCTGAAGAGTACCTGCGCGCCACCGGCATCGCTGATACCGTCCTGTTCGGGCCAGAACCAGAATTCTTCCTGTTCGACGACGTCCGCTTCGGCGCCTCTATCTCTGGCTCCCATGTCGCGATCGATGACATCGAAGGTGCGTGGAACTCCTCCACCAAATACGAAGGCGGTAACAAAGGTCACCGTCCAGGCGTGAAAGGGGGTTACTTCCCGGTTCCGCCAGTAGACTCTTCACAGGATATCCGCTCCACCATGTGTATGATCATGGAAGAGATGGGTCTGGTTGTTGAAGCTCACCACCACGAAGTGGCAACCGCAGGTCAGAACGAAGTGGCAACTCGCTTCAACACCATGACCAAAAAAGCGGATGAAATTCAGATTTACAAATACGTTGTTCACAACGTCGCTCACCGCTTCGGTAAAACCGCGACCTTCATGCCGAAACCAATGTTCGGCGACAACGGCTCCGGCATGCACTGCCATATGTCTCTGGCGAAAAACGGGACTAACCTGTTCTCCGGCGACAAATACGCAGGTCTGTCTGAGCAGGCGCTGTTCTACATCGGCGGCGTAATCAAACACGCTAAAGCGATTAACGCCCTGGCGAACCCGACCACCAACTCCTACAAGCGTCTGGTCCCGGGTTACGAAGCGCCGGTTATGCTGGCTTACTCTGCGCGTAACCGCTCTGCCTCCATCCGTATCCCGGTGGTGACCTCTCCGAAAGCGCGTCGTATCGAAGTGCGCTTCCCGGACCCGGCTGCCAACCCGTACCTGTGCTTTGCAGCGCTGCTGATGGCTGGCCTTGATGGTATCAAGAACAAAATCCATCCGGGCGAAGCAATGGACAAAAACCTGTACGACCTGCCGCCGGAAGAAGCGAAAGAGATCCCGCAGGTTGCTGGTTCTCTGGAAGAAGCCCTGCAGGCCCTGGATGCTGACCGCGAGTTCCTGACGGCTGGCGGCGTGTTCACCAATGACGCTATCGATGCTTACATCGCCCTGCGTCTGGAAGAGAACGACCGCGTACGCATGACTCCGCATCCGGTTGAGTTCGAACTGTACTACAGCGTCTAATTTTGCTGTAAATCCAGGGTATGTCGTGTTGTGGCGCGGGATGCCCGGGATATTTTGTTGCCGTGGAAACTTTCAGCCCATCTCAGGATGGGCTTTTTTCTCCACCAACACGCTGATCTCGCGAGCTTTTTACCGATAAAAAGCTATACTGCACTAAATTGGTGCACTCATTTTCAGGAGACTGTCGAATGGCAACAGGCACACTGCCCGATGCTGGGCAGATCCTTAACTCTCTAATCAACAGTATCTTACTGGTCGATGATGACCTGGCGGTGCACTTTGCCAACCCTGCGGCGCAGCAGCTGCTGGCGCAGAGTTCACGCAAGCTGTTTGGCACCCCGTTACCTGAGCTGTTGAGCTATTTCTCATTGAATATTGGGCTGATGCAGGAGAGTCTGCAGGCGGGCCAGGGTTTTACCGATAACGAAGTCACACTGGTTATCGATGGCCGCTCACATATCCTGTCTCTGACCGCCCAGCGGCTACCGGAAGGCTTTATTTTGCTGGAAATGGCGCCGATGGATAACCAGCGCCGCCTGAGCCAGGAGCAACTGCAGCACGCACAGCAGGTCGCCGCCCGCGATCTGGTCCGCGGCCTGGCACATGAGATAAAAAACCCGTTAGGTGGCCTGCGCGGCGCGGCACAGCTGCTCAGCAAAGCCCTGCCCGACCCGGCGCTAACGGAATATACCAAAGTGATCATCGAGCAGGCTGACCGGCTGAGAAATCTGGTCGATCGCCTGCTTGGGCCACAGCATCCGGGCATGCACGTTACTGAAAGTATCCATAAAGTCGCCGAGCGGGTAGTGAAACTGGTCTCCATGGAGTTACCGGACAACGTGAAGTTAATCCGTGATTACGACCCCAGCCTACCAGAGCTGCCCCACGACCCGGATCAAATTGAACAGGTGTTGCTGAACATCGTCCGTAATGCGCTGCAGGCGCTGGGGCCGGAAGGGGGCGAAATTGTTCTCCGCACCCGCACCGCTTTCCAGCTGACGCTGCACGGGGTGCGTTATCGCCTCGCCGCACGTATTGACGTTGAAGATAATGGCCCGGGTATTCCGCCCCATCTCCAGGATACGCTGTTTTATCCGATGGTCAGCGGCCGCGAAGGCGGTACCGGCCTGGGCTTATCTATTGCCCGCAGCCTTATCGATCAGCACTCCGGCAAAATTGAATTCACCAGCTGGCCGGGTCATACCGAATTTTCGGTATACCTGCCTATTCGGAAGTAGAGGTGTTTATGCAACGAGGGATAGCCTGGATCGTTGATGACGATAGCTCCATCCGCTGGGTGCTTGAACGCGCGCTCACCGGAGCCGGCTTGAGCTGCACAACGTTCGAAAGCGGCAATGAGGTGCTAGATGCCCTCACCACCAAAACCCCGGATGTACTGCTGTCAGATATCCGTATGCCGGGAATGGATGGTCTGGCGCTGCTCAAACAGATTAAGCAGCGTCATCCAATGCTTCCGGTCATCATAATGACCGCGCATTCCGATCTGGATGCTGCGGTCAGCGCTTATCAGCAAGGCGCATTTGATTATCTGCCCAAACCTTTTGATATTGATGAAGCCGTCGCCCTGGTCGACCGGGCGATAAGCCACTACCAGGAGCAGCAGCAGCCGCGAAATGCGCCGATAAGCAGCCCAACCGCCGATATCATCGGCGAAGCGCCGGCTATGCAGGATGTCTTTCGCATTATTGGCCGCTTGTCGCGCTCATCCATCAGCGTGCTGATCAATGGCGAATCCGGGACCGGTAAAGAGCTCGTCGCTCACGCCCTGCATCGTCATAGTCCACGTTCAAAAGCGCCGTTTATCGCGCTCAATATGGCAGCAATCCCCAAGGACCTGATTGAGTCCGAGCTGTTCGGCCATGAAAAAGGGGCCTTTACCGGCGCCAATACCGTCCGCCAGGGACGCTTCGAACAGGCTGACGGCGGCACGCTATTCCTGGATGAAATTGGCGATATGCCGCTTGATGTGCAGACTCGTCTGCTGCGTGTGCTGGCGGATGGCCAGTTTTATCGCGTGGGCGGCTACGCGCCGGTGAAGGTTGATGTGCGGATCATCGCCGCCACCCACCAGAACCTGGAACAGCGCGTGCAGGAGGGGAAATTCCGTGAAGATTTATTCCACCGCCTGAACGTGATCCGGGTGCATTTACCGCCGCTGCGCGAGCGCCGGGAAGATATTCCACGTCTGGCTCGCCATTTTCTGCAGATAGCCGCCCGCGAGCTCGGCGTTGAAGCCAAACAGCTGCATCCGGAAACGGAGACAGCGCTGACTCGCCTGGCGTGGCCTGGCAACGTCCGTCAGCTGGAAAATACCTGTCGCTGGCTCACCGTGATGGCCGCCGGCCAGGAAGTGCTGACGCAGGATCTGCCGAGCGAACTGTTTGAGACCACGGTTCCGGACAGCCCGACGCAGATGCAGCCCGATAGCTGGGCGACGCTGCTGGGTCAGTGGGCCGATCGGGCGCTGCGCTCCGGTCATCAAAATCTGCTCTCAGAAGCGCAACCCGAAATGGAACGCACGCTGCTGACAACCGCCCTGCGCCACACGCAAGGTCACAAGCAGGAAGCCGCACGCCTGCTGGGATGGGGTCGTAATACCCTGACGCGTAAGCTAAAAGAGCTGGGAATGGAGTAGTGATTAACGGCATGATGAAAATTAGCCGTTCAGCGCAAAGTGCTGCTATTTTGTACTTTACTGTTCCGATGAGTTGAGTATGATCGTGCCCGGCATTACGGGAGAGCATCATGTTTGAATCACTGGTGAGTATGATATCGAGCGGCGCCGCTGCGAGTCACACGCCACAGACGGCAGTCGCAGCCGTTCTGTGCGCTGCGCTGGTCGGGCTGTTCAGCTAATTGTTCCCCCTCTCCCGTCGGAGAGGGGAAAAACATTAAATGACCCGTGAGAACTGCTGCATCCGAGCCTTTTGCCGTAGATACGCGTCAAAGCACATACAGATGTTGCGGATCAGCAGGCGGCCTTTCGCCGTCACCTGAATGGCCTTATCATCCACAGCCACCAGCCCGTCATGCGCCAACGGCGCCAGTAGCTTCAGGTCTTCCGCAAAATAAGACTGAAAATCCACATCCCACTGCGCCTCTACTGCCTCAATATCCAGACGGAAATTACAGATCAACGCCTTAATCACGTCACGACGTAAACAGTCATCACGGGTTAACGCGATCCCGCGCCACAGGGCGTCCCCTTGCTCTGCCACCTGCTGGTAGTATTGCTTCAGCTCTTTTTGGTTCTGAGCGTAGCTGTCGCCAATCATGCTGATCGCCGAAACGCCCATTCCCAGCAGATCGGTATCCCCCTGGGTGGTGTAGCCCTGGAAATTGCGGTGCAGTATGCCGTGACGTTGCGCGACCGCTAATTCATCGTCTGGGCGAGCAAAGTGGTCCATGCCGATAAACTGATAGCCTGCCGCCGTCAGTGAACCGATGGTCTCCTGCAGGATCTCCAGCTTCTGTTCAGCGGAGGGCAGATCGGCATCTTTAATTTTCCGCTGTGCGGCAAAGAGCGTGGGCAGATGCGCATAGTTAAACACGCTCAGGCGGTCAGGATTGAGCTCAGCGACCTTTTGCAGGGTAAAGGCAAAGCTCTCCGGCGTTTGCTTCGGCAGGCCGTAGATGAGGTCGATATTGGTCGAGGTAAAACCAATCTCCCGCGCATGGTTGAGCAAATCAAAGATGAACGCTTCGTCCTGCTCACGGTTAACCAGACGCTGAACCTCTTTATTGAAGTCCTGCACGCCCATACTCAGGCGGTTGAAACCCTCGGTGCGTAAATGATCGAGGACATCCAGCTCGATCTCACGTGGATCGACCTCAATGGAGATTTCGGCTTCCGCGCTGAAATGGAAGTGGCTGCGCAACAGATTCATCAGGCGACTGATTTGCGCCTTATTGAGATAGGTTGGTGTGCCGCCACCCCAGTGCAGTTGTTTAACCTGGCGACTGGCAAACAGCGGCGCGCGGCGGATGATCTCCTGTTCAAGGACATCGAGATATTGATCGGCCTTATGCTGCTGGCGGGTGACTATCTTATTGCAGCCGCAGAAATAACACAGCTTATGGCAAAAAGGGATATGCACGTACAGCGACAGGGGCCGCTGTGGATAACGGGCCACAGCGGCTTCGAATTCCGCCGCGCCGAATTGCGGTGAAAACTCCAGCGCGGTGGGATACGAGGTATAGCGCGGCCCGGAATAGTTATATTTCTGGATCAGGGCCAGATCCCAGTCGATTATCTGCTCAGACATGCTCACTCCTTCCGATGGTGCCGCCGACGGGTACGCCGTCCCGGCCTCACCGCACCGCGGGTCATGAGCCGGTTGCGCAGCCATTTCTGACGCCGCGACAACCGTCGTAGTTTAACGAATAACCACAGCAGATAACATATAACCAGAAGGGTTATAAGCAGTACCGGGAATCCGATGGGATGCAAATGTTAGTTTCCACCCTTCAGCAGACGCATCATATCTTCCTGACGCTCTTCCTCTTCTTCATCTTCGTCATCGTAAGAGAGGCCGAGCTGCTGCATCAGCTCATCAATGCGATCCAGTTTGGCGTCCACCCAGCTCTGCTCTTCAGCATTCAGGGTGCCGCCCTCTTCCAGACGTTCCAGCAGCGCATCCAGGCGCTCATCATTCTCCAGCAACTCCAGCTCAGCCTGTGGTGAAAGCATAGGTTTCTCGCTCTTTGGTTTATGCTGCTTGGGGGCTGGGGTGCTGCTTTCGCTCACGCCCAGCGGGATCGGTTTTTTACTACCGACGCGTGGGTCTTGCGTCTGGCTCTGTTTTTTGCCCGCTGAAGCCGCATCGCCGCCGTTCGCGCGACTTCCCGCCGCGTGGCCACGATGTTTCTTCTGCCGTTTGCGATCGCGAGCTTCCTGATTTATTTCTTCACGCGACTTGCGGCCGGATTTGCCACGGGTGGCGGATGTCGGTTTTTTCATGGTGTGTAATCTTCAGACAGTATTATTCAGTATAGAATTGAGGCGGAATCTAGCAGAAAGCAAGCAAAGAAAAAAGGCGACAGATTACTCTGTCGCCTTTTTCCTCACTGACCACCCTTAACGGGCTTCTTCTTTCCCTGTTCGCTAACGACTTACCCTGTCTTTCCCTTAGCGTCCAACGGTCCCTGTTTCTTCCTTTTCCCTTTGAAACGTCTCCAAGACGCGCGTCATCCTGACTATCCTGTGGTCTTCGCCTCCTGGCGCTTCCTGACCCCTCGTCCTGAGTCTTAATCCTTTCAGCATCCCCGCCGTTGTGTATTACTTTACCCTGTTGACAAAAATCGACAACCAGCCAGGCCGTTAAAAAAACATTTTCAGATTTCTCTATTTTTATAACCCTTTTATTTTCAATGCATTACATCTTTATCGTCTTATTATTCTCAGGTATGTCCTATACGAAGAATAGTCAATGTCTCACAAACCATATGGTTTTTACTTACAGGAACGGCGTGCGGTAAAAACAGCCTTTTTCTGCTGTTCAGGTATAATCCCTGCCATAGCCTGTTTTAACGGAGACGACCGTCTTGACCAACTGGAATTATCAACTGACGCACTTTGTCACTAGCGCGCCAGATATCCGCCATCTTCCTGCCGATACCGGTATTGAAGTGGCGTTCGCCGGCCGCTCCAACGCGGGAAAATCAAGCGCGCTGAATACGCTGACCAACCAGAAGAGCCTGGCGCGGACCTCCAAGACTCCTGGACGTACGCAGCTGATTAACCTGTTCGAAGTCGCCGATGGCAAACGCCTGGTTGACCTGCCCGGCTATGGTTATGCGCAAGTACCCGAAGAGATGAAGATCAAGTGGCAGCGTGCGCTGGGAGAGTACCTGGAAAAACGTCTGTGCCTGAAAGGCCTGGTGGTGCTGATGGATATTCGCCACCCCCTTAAAGATCTCGATCAACAAATGATCGAATGGGCGGTAGAAAGTGATATTCAGGTTCTGGTCCTGCTGACCAAAGCCGATAAGCTCGCCAGCGGCGCGCGTAAAGCGCAAGTGAATATGGTGCGAGAAGCGGTACTGGCCTTCAATGGCGATGTCCAGGTTGAACCTTTCTCTTCGCTGAAAAAATCTGGCGTGGATAAGCTGCGACAGAAGCTGGATAGCTGGTTTAACGAAATCCCGCCGCAAGAAGCCGTCGAAGACGCCGAGTAACCCCCGCTTTTTCCGGATAACGGCGCGTAGCGCCCTATCCGGACGTTCATATTACGCGGTTTTAACTGTATCAAACTTTTCTTTCGCGCAATAAAAAACGCCCCGGTCATAAATGACCGGGGCGGCTAAAATATTCAGCCAAATCCGATTACGTGAAGTAAAAGGTCTGAAAGATAGAACATCTTACCTCTGTACCCTACGCGATTAACTCTACTCTTCTTTCGCTCACGGATAAAGCATTTTTTGTAGTTTTTTTTCACTATTTACATAGCAAATTCAAATGATCCTCACAAAACGCTATAAGTTATGTTGCTTACTTACAGAAAATCGCTTTGCGCTTTGTATACTTAGTGCGCTTGATCCCAGTTTTCACCACTACCGACTTCCACCAGCAGCGGTACCGCCAGCGTAGTGCTGTTCTCCATCAGTTCATGGATCTTTTTCGACACGGCATCGAGCTCATCTTTATGCACTTCAAAGACCAGTTCATCGTGAACCTGCATGATCATCCGCACGCGAGGTTGCTCCTTCCGCAGCCATTCATCAACAGCAATCATCGCCCGCTTGATAATGTCCGCCGCCGTCCCCTGCATCGGGGCGTTGATCGCCGCACGTTCCGCGCCGGCGCGACGGGCACCATTGCTGGATTTAATATCCGGCAGATAGAGTCGACGGCCATCCAGCGTTTCAACGTACCCTTGCTCTTTCGCCTGAGCGCGGGTGCGCTCCATATACTCCAGGACGCCCGGATAACGCTCGAAATAAAGATCCATATACTTCTGTGCTTCTTTACGCGGGATGTTCAGCTGGCGGGCCAGACCGAAGGCGCTCATGCCATAGATGAGACCGAAGTTGATGGCTTTCGCACTGCGGCGTTGTTCGCTGCTGACGCTGTCCAGTGGTAAGCCAAACACTTCAGCCGCCGTCGCCCGGTGAATATCCTTCCCTTCTGCGAAAGCGGTCAGCAGGCCTTTATCCCGCGACAGGTGCGCCATAATACGCAGTTCGATTTGCGAGTAGTCCGCTGAGACAATGACGTAATCTTCCGGCGCGATAAACGCCTGGCGAATACGCCGTCCTTCTTCGTTACGCACTGGGATATTTTGCAGGTTTGGATCGGTAGACGATAAACGACCGGTAGCAGTGACCGCCTGATGATAGGAGGTATGCACGCGCCCCGTTTTGGGGTTAATCATCAGCGGCAGTTTATCGGTATAGGTCGATTTCAGTTTCGCCAGCCCGCGATATTCCAGAATCACTTTCGGCAACGGATAATCCAACGCCAGCTCTTCCAGGACCTCTTCAGACGTGGACGGCGCGCCGCCCGGCGTCTTCTTCAGCGGCTTGATACCCTGTTTCTCAAACAGAATCGTTTGCAGCTGCTTGGTGGAAGAGAGATTGAACGCTTCCCCGGCAATATCATGCGCGCGCTGCTCCAGCTCAACCAGACGCTGGGCGATCTCCTGTGAGTGCGCATGCAGCACGGCAGGGTCGATTTTCACGCCATTGCGCTCAACCCGAGACAGCACCGGCACCAGCGGCATTTCGATATGCTTAAAGATATTCAGCGGACCTTCATGCTGCTGCAGCTTCGGCCACATCTTCAGATGCAGCTGGAGCGTGACGTCGGCATCTTCCGCCGCGTAGCGGCCAGCCTCCTCCAGTGCAATCTGGTTAAAGGTGAGCTGGTTCTTACCTTTACCGGCGATCTCTTCAAAGGTAATGGTTTTATGCTTCAGCCAGCGGTCGGAAAGACTGTCCATATCGTGACGGCCCGCCACGCTGTCGAGAATGTAGGATTCCAGCATGGTATCGAACGCAATCCCGCGTAGCTCAATGTCGTAGTTGGCCAAAATACCGCGATCGTATTTGAGATTTTGCCCGACCTTGAGCAGCTTCTCATCCTCCAGCAGCGGTTTAAGCAACGCCAGTACGCGCTCGCGGGGGATCTGATCCGGTGCATCAAGATAATCATGCGCCACGGGAACATAGGCGGCCACACCCGGCTCAACCGCAAATGAAAGACCGACCATATTGGCGGAGATGTTATCCAGGCTGTCGGTTTCCGTATCAAAGGCAAAGAGCGGCGCCTGCTTCAGCTTATCGATCCAGGTGACCAGCGTGGCCTCATCAAGGATAGTGACATAGTGCTCTGCTGAAAGGGCGGAGGCCGGTTCATCCTCTGCTTCTGCTTGTGCCGCTGCCGCAGGCTCTGCAGGTTTCGCGGCCGGTTTGCCGCCCTTGGCCTGCAGCCATTTCCCGGCCTCAACGTCGGTTGTCCAGCGCTTAAATTCGTACTGCCTGAACAGCGCCAGCAGGTCGTCAGCCGCCGGCGGTTGCACCTCCAGCTCTTCGCACGTGAGCTCCAGCTCGACGTCGGTTTTAATGGTCGCCAGCTGATAAGAGAGATAAGCCACGTCCTTGTTCTGCTCCAGCTTCGCCGCCATCGTTTTCGCGCCGCGGAAGCTCAGTTCAGCAATTTTCTCCGGTTCCGCATACAGCGTATCAAGGCCGCCAAGGCCTTGCAGCAGCGCCTGGGCGGTCTTCTCACCCACGCCCGGCACGCCGGGAATGTTATCCGAGGAATCGCCCATCAGTGCCAGGAAATCGATAATCAGCTCCGGCGGGACGCCATACTTGGTGACGACCTCATCCGGTCCGAGGATAGTGTTAGTCATGGTATTGATCAGGGTGATCCCCGGCGTCACCAGCTGAGCCATGTCTTTATCACCGGTGCTGATCAGCACCGGACGGCCCGCCCTTTCTGCTTCCCGTGCCAGGGTGCCTATCACATCGTCGGCTTCGACGCCCGGAACCGCCATCAGCGGCAGCCCCATCGCTTTCACCATCTTATGCAAAGGCTCGATCTGCGCACGCAGATCGTCCGGCATCGGCGGGCGGTGGGACTTGTAGTGTTCGAACAATTCATCACGGAAGGTTTTCCCTTTCGCATCAAAGACCACGACGGCATGAGACGGCTGATACTGCAGGATCAAACTGCGCAGCATATTCAGTACGCCGTACATGGCCCCGGTCGGCTCCCCTGCGCTGTTAGTCAGCGGCGGAAACGCATGATACGCCCGATAAAGATAGGATGAGCCGTCAACGAGGATGAGAGGGTTTTCTGGGATCTGAACCATAATTTCCGTGCCTGTTTATCAGATTATGGATAAAGGATGCCACAGACGGGCATGAAATCCTGAATTTTTCCCACATTTCGTGGAAAAGATTCGACGATCGTCGCGATCGCCGGACAACTTTGTTTGTGGATAACTTTGTGCATAGTTTTACAACATCAGCTTATCCGCCCCTGAAAAAAAACGAATAAATACTATTACTCTTTATATATCAGCCAATTAAAAACATATCGGTGAACATGGCATCAATTTGATGACCCAATGTTCCATGTGGATAGAAGATCCTTGTTTTTTTCTGTTCTCGTAAGATCCGTTATTTACCGCGTTTTCTGGTAAAATCAGCCCCTTGCGCAGCTTAAAGGCGCTCTTTGTCAGCCTAACTTTCTGAATAAACTAACTATGTCGAGATTACTCGCTGCGATAACACTTCCGCTGAGTATCGCCTTAACCATCTTAGTCACCATTATCTGCTCTGTACCGATCATCGTCGCCGGGCTGATTAAACTGCTGGTTCCCATTCCAGCGGTATGGCGATCTATATCTGTTTTTTGCAATTTTATGATGTATTGCTGGTGCGAAGGGCTGGCGCTGCTGTTGTATCTCAATCCCTGGCTTAAATGGGACGTCGAGGGTCTGGAAGGCTTAAATAAAAAGAACTGGTATCTGCTGATCAGTAACCACCATAGCTGGGCAGACATCGTGGTGTTGTGCGTGCTGTTCCGCAAGCATATTCCGATGAATAAGTACTTCCTTAAACAGCAGCTGGCATGGGTACCCTTCATCGGCCTCGCCTGCTGGGCGCTGGATATGCCCTTTATGCGCCGCTATTCGCGCAGTTACCTTATTAGACATCCAGAACGACGCGGTAAAGATGTCGAAACCACCCGCCGTTCGTGTGAAAAATTCCGTGCGCATCCGACGACTATCGTCAATTTCGTGGAAGGCTCGCGTTTTACCGAAGCCAAAAAACGCGAGACGCGCTCGCCTTACGATAACCTGCTACCGCCTAAAGCGGCAGGCATCGCCATGGCGCTCAACGTACTCGGTTCGCAGTTCGATAAACTACTGAATGTCACGCTGTGCTACCCGGAGAACAATACAAGGCCATTTTACGACATGCTGAGCGGCCGCCTGACGCGCATTGTAGTACGAATCAATCTGGTCCCTATTGGTGAAGAGCTGCACGGCGATTACGTTAACGATAAGAACTTTAAGCGCGGCTTCCAGCGCTGGCTGAATGGGCTATGGGAAGAGAAAGACCGTCAGTTGACTGACATCATGCAGGGCAAAGAAAGGTAGTCACTGCCAGAACAGCTAAAGTAACGCCGGTCAGTGACCGGCGTTTTTTTTTATTTCTTCTCTACCAGTTGCTTCACGGTATCCGCATACTGAGCGACGAAGACATCCATATTGCTGGTGTCCATCCCCTGCGGGTTCAGCTGGTATTTACCATTAACATACATAGCCGGTACCCCCTGCAGCTGCAGATCGGCTGCAGCTTTCTCTTGCTGAGCGACCAGAGATTTCACCACGAAGCTATTCCATGCGGCATCGTAGTCTTCCCCTTTCACGCCAGCATCGACGAACACCTTACGAATGTCAGCCACGCTCTGCACGGTCTGGGTTTTCTGCACGGCTTCGAACATCGGCGCAGTAATTTTATCTTCAACGCCCAGCGCGATGGCCACCGCCCATGCCTGCGTCAGATCCTTGCCCAGAGGGCCCAGGAACTCAACGTGGTATTTGGTCATTTTGGTGCCTTCCGGCAGTTTCTGACGCACATTGTCAGAAACATGCAGCACTTCTTCAAACTGGTAGCAGTGCGGGCAGTAGAATGAAAAGAACTCGAGCACCTGCGGCTCGCCAGCAATCGGCTTATCAAGGGTGATGTACTGCTTGCCATCGGTGATCTGGGCAGCGGATGCACTAAAAGCCAGAATCATACCAGCCAGCGCCAGCCAAACTTTTTTCATGATTTACTCTCTCCTGGATATATCACATTAATACATTGGCGTTAACTGAAGCGGGGGTTCCTGTAGAACCTTCACCTGCTCAAGAAAAGTCGACGTCTGCCCCCGCCAGTAATCCTCCCCGGTTAACCAGGGGAAATTGACCGGGAAAGCGGGATCGTCCCAGCGTCTGAGCAACCACGCCAGATAATAAACCAGCCGCATAGCGCGTAAAGGTTCAATTAGCGCGATTTCATCGCTGTTAAAGGGGCTGAATTCCTCATAGGCCTCGACGATGGTCTCTAGCTGCATACGCTGTTCAGACTTATCGCCGTTAAGCAGCATCCACAGATCCTGAATCGCCGGGCCGGTTCGCGCATCGTCTAAGTCGACAAACAGTGGCCCGTCGCGCCAGAGGATATTACCCGCATGGCAGTCACCGTGCAGGCGTAACGTGTTCCCGCGGCCGTGCCATTGCTCCATGACGGCAGCAATGAGTTTATCGGTCGCCTTCAGGAAATCGGCCTTCAGGCCAGAGGGGATAAGCGTCGCCTGTTCAAACACCTGGCGCGGTTCCAGCAGGTACTCCTGCACGCCAATTTCCGGGCGGGCAGTAAAGCGCTGTTTGCGGCCAGTCTGGTGCAGGCGCCCCAGATAGCGGCCAACCCATTCCATTTGATCAAGGTTATCCGCTTCGAACTGACGACCACCAAGGCTTGGGAAAACGGCAAAGTAGAATCCCTGATGCTGATGAAGCGTACTGTCGTTAAATAAGAGCGGCGCAGCAACGGGCACTTCATCTTCTACAAGCTGAAGCGCAAACAGGTGTTCTTCAAGGATCTGTTCTGCGGACCAGCGCTCAGGACGATAGAACTTTACCACATAGCGATGGCGCTCTTCGTCCTGGAACTGATAAACGCGGTTCTCATAGCTGTTTAGCGGAGTGAGACCGGAGTCCACCCGCATACCCAGATCGAATAACCCATCGATAATGGTATCCGGGCGAAGCGTCTGAAAAGTAAAAGCCTTACCGTGCATCCTGACATCCGATAATCGTACGAATAGTTCAGGATATCATCTCATTGCACTTTACGCGGCAGCGCTTACAACCTTTTACTCTTTTATTACCCCGCGGGCGCGCAGCAGTGCGGTTTTAAAGTCCTCTTCATAATCCTTCTGAATACCAGGGATGATGGCATCTTTAGAAGAGTCACGCATCTTCAGGTGATAGATCAGAATATCGTCGGAAAGATCGCTCAGTTCGCCATCATAGCCGGCCTCTTTCGCCAGTTTCTGCAAAAATTGCATCAGATTCAGTTCAGGCTCTTTCTGCCAGGCAGGCTGGAGGAGTTCAATTACTTCATTCAGACGTTTACATTTCATGGTCATGCTCCTTACTCTTGATAGGGACAAGTTAACAGGGTCAATCCCACAATGAAAGAGGCGATATTCATATGCAAAGCGAGGCGATAACCGGCGTCGTGCTGGCTGGCGGCAGAGCCACGCGAATGGGCGGCATTGATAAAGGATTACAGCTGCTCAATGGACGCCCTCTCTGGCGTCACGTCGCAGAGGCATTAGCCCCGCAGGTTGATGCGTTAGTCATTAGCGCCAACCGTCATCTTGAACAGTGGCGTGCCAGCGGATATCCGGTCTTTAGAGATATACAGGAGGATTATCAGGGACCACTGGCCGGAATGCTTGCTGTGATGCAGCAGGTTACAAGTCCATGGTTTGTTTTTTGCCCCTGCGACACGCCGTTCATTCCGTCCTTCTTGGTGGATCGCTTTGTACAGCAAAAAGATGCTGCACCGGTCGTTTGGGCCCATGACGGCGAACGGGATCATCCCGCCGTTGCGCTCGTGCATCGACAAATCATCCCGGACCTCGAGGCCTACCTTACCAGTGGAGAACGCCGGGTAATGGTCTTTATGCGTCAGGTCGGCGGACATCCGGTCAGCTTCAGCGAGGTGAAATCAGCGTTCATCAATGTAAATACGCTTGATGATTTGCAGCAGATGCAGGAGCCATCATGATCCCATTACTGGCGATCGCCGCATGGAGCGGTACCGGAAAAACAACATTATTAAAGCGTCTTATCCCTGAGCTGTGCGTCAGAGGTCTGCGTCCCGGGCTGATAAAACATACCCATCATGATATGGACGTCGATAAACCCGGCAAAGATAGCTATGAATTACGTAAGGCGGGCGCTGCGCAGACCATTGTCGCCAGTGAACAGCGCTGGGCGTTGATGACGGAGACGCCAGAGACGCCGGAATTAGATCTCACGTGGCTTGTCAGTCGAATGGATGCCAGCAAACTGGACCTGGTTTTAGTGGAGGGGTTCAAACATGAACCCGTGCCGAAGATCCTACTTTTTCGGCAAAACAGCGGCCACTGTGTAGACGAGCTGGTGATTGATGAGCATACCATCGCCGTGGCCAGCGATGTGCCGATCGCGACATCACTTCCGCAGTTGGATTTAAATGATGTTCCACAGATCGCGACATTTATTGCAAGTTGGTTAGAGAGGCATTAGCAGTTTATCGGTAGGGATTGCTTCTTAACACAGACTTTAATGAATGGCATCGGCAGACAGGGGCCTCCCCGGAGGCGGTGCTGCGCACCTTGTCCGGGCTACCTGTCAGCCCCGGTTTGTAGCCCCGGTAAGCGCAGCGCCACCGGGGAGATATACTCACACAGCAAAAAAACCCCGCACCTTTCGGCCCGGGGTTCTTTTTTAACGCAAAACAAAAAGCTCAGTCTTTCGACTGAGCTTTCTGCTTTATTTGATGCCTGGCAGTTCCCTACTCTCACATGGGGAGACCCCACACTACCATCGGCGCTACGGCGTTTCACTTCTGAGTTCGGCATGGGGTCAGGTGGGACCACCGCGCTAGTGCCGCCAGGCAAATTCTGTTTTATCAACACGTCACCCGGACGCATCGACTAATCTGTATCAGCGCTGAAAATTCTCTCAAATCGCCAAAACACCTTCGGCGTTGTAAGGTTAAGCCTCACGGTTCATTAGTACCGGTTAGCTCAACGCATCGCTGCGCTTACACACCCGGCCTATCAACGTCGTCGTCTTCAACGTTCCTTCAGGAGACTTATAGTCTCAGGGAGAACTCATCTCGGGGCAAGTTTCGTGCTTAGATGCTTTCAGCACTTATCTCTTCCGCATTTAGCTACCGGGCAATGCCATTGGCATGACAACCCGAACACCAGTGATGCGTCCACT